>NZ_JBFRCY010000358.1:0-5575 GCF_052113305.1 Terriglobus sp. YAF25 | reverse complement strand
GTCCTCAGAGGTCGTCGCGATTGTTGAGCAGAAAGATCTCAAACCGCAGCAGCGCTCCATGCGTGAGATCAACTCGGGCATCTATGCCTTCCGTACAGCCTCTCTCTTTGAGCAGCTTGGTTCTCTCACGGCGAATAACGCTCAAGGCGAGCTCTACCTTACGGACGTCGCCATGCTTCTTGTAAAAGCCGGGGAGAAGGTTGTTGCTATCGAAGCGAACGGCGGGGTCGATGAGGTGCTTGGGGCCAATACCATCGCCGAGATCATGCATCTGGACGCCGCGATGCGCCTGGACACGGCTCGTCGATTGATGGCCCAGGGAGTCACGATCTTCCGTCCGGAGACCTGTATCGTCGATGCCGACGTTAAGATAGCCGCGGACACAGTGATCGAACCGTTCGTGCAACTGCTCGGCAAGACCGCTGTCGGTGGTGACTGCAGGATACGCTCCTACTCTGTCATTCAGGACTCGACGATAGGCGAAGGCGTGACCATTCGCAACGGCTGCATCCTCGACCACGCCCACGTTGCCGACGGAGCCATCCTGGGCCCCTACGCTCACCTGCGCCCTGAGAGCTATATCGGCGAGAGCGCGCACGTGGGCAACTTTGTCGAGACCAAGAAGGTGCGCCTCGGCAAAGGCTCCAAAGCCAACCATCTCACATACCTTGGCGRCGCCGTCATCGGAAGCGGAACCAACATAGGTGCAGGAGTCATTACCTGCAACTACGATGGTGTCAATAAACACCAGACCACGATTGGGGATAACGTCTTTGTCGGCTCGGACTCCGCGCTGGTCGCCCCCGTCGTTCTTGGCAACGGTTCCTTGATCGCAGCCGGGTCTGTCATCACACAGGACGTACCGGAAGACGCTCTTGCCATCGCACGCGGCCGTCAGGAGACCAAGCCAGGATGGGCCTCTTCACGGAGAGATCGTCTTCGTAAAAGCTAAGCGCCTTACTTCGCGGCACTCACAGAACTCGTTCGTTGACCAGAGCCGTAAACCGCCCGATACATCTCACGGTTGCGCAGGATGGCTTGCACGTATTCACGCGTCTCGGTATACGGGATCGATTCCACAAACTCCGCCATATCGCGATAGTCGTTGGTCGACATCCACTGACGCACCGGAGTATCGCCGGCGTTATAAGCCGCCAACGCGTACTCCACCTGTCCACCGAAACGATCGATCGTCTGCCGCAGATAGATCGTGCCAAGCCGCAGGCTGGTCGCGGGCTGCAACAGATCATTGGTCGAGAACCTGCCAATGCCGTCTCTCTTCGCCAGCGATTTGCCGACGGACGGAAGCATCTGCATCAGGCCATATGCGTTCGCACGCGATACCGCGCCAGGATTGAACTCCGACTCCTGACGGATCAGCGACGCAACCAGATATGGGTCAAGGCTATTACGTGAAGCGTTCGACGTCAGCTCGTTCCAGTACGGCGTCGGGAACAGCAGCTTCCAGTACATTTGCGGAACATCGTCGACGCTGTACGCGAAATAAGAGGCGCCGCTCCGCTTCATCGCCTGCAGCGCACGCACATACTCGCCGTAGGAGGTATAGATCTCCGCCTGCGCCAACGTTCCCCACGTTGAGCTGGTCGGGCTTGCCTGAATCTCCGGTGCGATGTACTCGTTCAATCCGGCATTGGCCAGCAGACGGGCCTTGATGAGATGGGTGTCGTTCTCCGGTAGTGTATCGATCAGCTCCGGCACATCTGGCGCACGCACTGAAGCCAGGGGGGCCGCAGGAGTTACGGCCGGTTGTTTCCCGAGGATGTCCAGCCGCTGGCGCGCCAGAAGGGCGTAGTAGTAGTTCGGGAAGCTGTCAGAAAGCGTCCGGTAGTAATTTGCCGCCTGGGAAAGGTTATGTTCCTGCTCTTCGTAGATGCGGCCTCGCCAGTAGAGCGCTGACGGCGTCTCGATCCCCGTCGGATAGCGCTGAATCTGCTCATCCATCAAGCGAGCAGCCTCAGAGTAGTTCCGTGTGCGATAGCTCAACCAGCCGGCGCGCCAGTGAGACGAAGGACCATAGGTGCTGCGAGGAAACATACTGACAAGCTGGCTGTAGTAACCCGCCGCTGTCCCGTACTCATGTTTGAGCAGGTACATGTTCCCTGCGGAATAGAGCGACTCTTCCGTCCAGCGGCTGCGCGGATAACGCTGGGTCAGCTGCGTCACCAGACTGCCATGCTGCCCACGGTCATCAGAGCTCCGCGCCAGTTCTGCAAGAAGGTACAGTTTCAATGCAGCCGAATCATCGTCTGTCTGCGGCAGGCTCTCTGCCTCGCGCTTTGAAAGCCGCTTCAGCTTCAGATCACAGACCGCCGCATAGATATCCAAAGCATCACGGTCGCCTGGGCTCAGCGTCGCATCGTGCTGAATGCTGTGGTACTCGTCCGCGGCTTCGGAATATCGCTTGGCGTTGTACAACTGGTCGGCATGCACTTTGTGCTCGGTTGCCGTCAACGGAGTTCCCATCGCCTGCAACTGGACTCGAGCCTGCGTGGCCTCATAACTGAGAGGAAGCAGCGTGTAGATACTGCGATACATCGCCGCGGCCTGATTGGTATTCCCTGCGAGCTGCCAGGCCTTCGCCTGGGCGAAACGGAAGTCCGCATGCGAGGCTTGCGCGGTTCCGGTCAACGGACTCAGCACACGCAAAGCTCCCTGCGGATCGTTCTGCTGCAGATATCCATTCGCCAGTATGACCGGAGCATTCGGCACAAAGATTGATTCCGGATGACGCTGGGCAAACTTCTCCAGTAGAGCGTAAGCATCGGTTCCCCGCCCTCCCTGGAGGGCCGCCTGCGCACCAAGATAGTCTGCGTAGTCATCCAGGGCCTCTCCACGCTGCGCTGCCTGGCGGAAGGCGTTGTAGGCGTCAGAAAAACGCTTATCCAGCATGTAGGCATGGCCCATCGCCAGCCATGCCGCCGCAGAGGCCTCTCCATTGTGGCTGTTCGCATATGCCAATACGCCGGCATAGGCCGAGGGCGACCGTGTTGCCGTCAGTTGCTGCGCCATCGGGCGCAGCTGTGACGACGCTACGAATGCGCTGGTCAGCTTGCGCGATCGCGCGGTTGGAGGGGAGCTGATGACCTTCTTCTTCCGTCCCCTCGAGGTCGACTTTCCGGAGGCAGCCCCCTTTGTCCCCTTACCGGCGCCGGCTTTGGCAGGCGCCTTTGGGGCAGGCTTCTTCGTTGCTGCTTTCTTCGTCTGGGCATAGACCGTCCCAGAGAGCAGCAGCAGGAAACAGAACGGCAGAAAAGCAGCTATACGGCGGAACTTCATCGTCTTCTTTGCAGAGTATGATGCGTCGCGGTGCGGAATTTCCTCTTAGAGCAATTTTCCGCATCTTCGGCGATACCCTTTTCTGTAGGACAGGTCCACCGGCCCGTTGGTTTAGTATGGGTCTACCAGATATTTGCCCGGACGGAACAAACGCCCGGCTACTCACTGTTTTTTAGAAAGCTTGCACCGGAATGCCGACCCCGACCATCCAATCCCCAGCAGTGGAAGAACATCCGGACGTTGCGCTGGTTGCGCGCGCTCGGAAAGGAGATACGGCAGCTTTTGAGCAGTTGGTCCGGCAGTACGACCGGCAGATCTTCCGGGTAGCGCAGCACATTACCCAGAACCGCGAGGACGCGGAAGACATTGTGCAGGACGTCTTCCTCAAAGCCTACGAAAAGCTCGACCAGTTCCAGGGAAATTCGAAGTTTTCCACCTGGCTGGTTCGTATCGCGGTGAATGAGAGCCTGATGCGGCTCCGCAAGCGGAAGACCAGCAGGACAGTTTCCATGGACGAAGATGTCCAGACGGAAGAAGGCGCAATTCCCCGCGACTTTGCCGACTGGAGCCCAAACCCTGAGCAGATTTACGGGCAGTCCGAATTAGGAGATATCTTGCGCAAGACGATTCAGGGCCTGCCGCCCGGTTTTAGAACAGTGTTTACGTTGCGCGATATCGAAAATCTTTCGACGGAAGAGACGGCTGAAGCCCTGGGACTCAGCGTTCCGGCAGTAAAAAGCCGGCTTCTGCGTGCGCGGCTGCAGTTACGCGAGCGTCTAAGCCGCTATCTGAAACAGCCAGAAGGAGTTAAGCCGTGACCTGCACAGAGTTTCTGGCCAAAATGACCGACTACTTTGATGGCACCATCGCCAAAGAGCTGGAAGCTGAAGTTCGACAACACATGTGCGAGTGCAGCCACTGCGAGGTAGTCGTCAATACGACTCGCCAGACGATCGAGATCTATCGCGATACCGACGTGTACGAACTATCCACCGACACCCGCGAACGTCTGATTGCGAACATTATGAGCAAGTGCCGCGGCAAGGGTTGCGCGTAAGTACCGAACCAGACACATCTGTCCCACCTTTTTGTCATTTACTTCGGGCTTCCCTGCGGCCTATCCTCACAGTCCCATAACGACTCTGTCGTAAATATGACGGTGGCCTTTGCTCCTGTTGCTGCAGGCCTCGTCATTCTGCTCATCGCCTACTGGATTCTTCGCAGGCTGGGCCGGGGAGTCCGCAAGATGGCGAAAGAGAACCGCCTCTCTTCCCGTGGCTCGCAGACGATCAACGACTTCTGCGAGCTGGCGGCCAAAGCCTCTATCAGCCGCAAGGTGGCTTCGCACACCTATCGTTTTCTAACACCCTATTACCACGACGACGTTCGTTCCCGGCTCGAGGATCGGCTGCGCGATGATCTGCACATGACCGAGACAAAGGTCCGCGATGCCGTCGCCAACCTGCTTCATCGCTGCGACCGTAAGAAGAACCTCGATGCTCCCGTTGATACGGTGGTCACGGTTCTCGACCTGATGCGCTATGTCGAGAAGGCGCCCGCACACTTCCTCACCCACTCCGCGGTCAAGCGGCTCCGGGGAGAACAGAAAGGTCCTGAGGTCGTTCGCACCGCAGCCGTAGGAGAGACCAGGATGGTGAAGCCGCTGCATAAGCGTTCCGGAATGCTGGCTGCGGTTAAAAACATCTCCGGCATGCGTAAAGCCGCCGCGGTGCAGAAGCCGGTAGAACCCCGCGATCCCGTTGCCCGTCCTGTGAATCCTCCGGTCGAGATCGCCGCCGGGCGTCAGGTGAAGCGCGACATCACAGTTCCGCGCGGGAACTAGTCCGACATGCAATAAAAAGGGCAGCCTCAGGCTGCCCTTTTTATTGCATGTCTTTCCGGCTTATCGTACGACCTGCTGGAACAGGGACGAGGACAACAGGCTTGCGAACTGGCTGTCCGAGGAGGCGTAAGCAACCGTGATGGTTCCGCTGCTGGAGCTAATCGTCGTGTGATCGAGCGCCTGCTTCTCATCGGTCGAGCCAGAGCCCTGCTTGTACATAGAAACAGCCTTCATCAGGGAAGCAATCGTCGCGGCCGTTACCGTGTCGGAGGTCACCACCGACATATCGAACTTCACACCGTTGGAGAAGTCCATGGTGTAACGCGAGCTCTTCATGCGGTTGCGTACGGTGTCGTAGTCAGCCAGTTGCGAGGCATCGCCCATGACGCTCTTCATCATCGTCTGGGTTCCCTTCTGATCCAGAAGGCTCCAAAC
>NZ_JBFRCY010000357.1:0-4661 GCF_052113305.1 Terriglobus sp. YAF25 | reverse complement strand
GGTTCCTGCTGGATCATCAGGAAAAGGGATAGAGCATTTTCCCTGCGGGTGTAGCGTGAGGGTTCGCATCTATGGGCGTTTTCCGCAATGAAAACGCCGCTACACCCTCCTTCCGGGATACGCAACAACAGGAAAAATGCTCTAACCTGATCGCAGGCTCGACATACCTTCGACTTACAATGGCTTCACCCATGCGCCCAGTTGCTTTGCTCCTCATTTCCAGCCTCTGGCTGGCAACCACAGGATTTGCCCAGCGCAATGCTGAGATCGACGAGAGTCCGAGCACGCCGCCGAATATCCTGAAGACCCAGTCCGGCACCGTTGAGACCGGTTCCATGGGCAATGCAGCCTACCGCATCGATGTTCCGGCAAACTGGAACCACTCCCTGGTCGTCTTCTACCACGGCTACAGCGAGCAGTCGTTTCACTACCGCTCCGACGCGCAACTGCATGATCAGGCCCGGCCAATGTTCCAACGCGGCTTCGCCGTGATCCAGAGCGGCTACTCCCAGACCGGGTGGGCCCTGCAGGCCGCCTATCCTGAGACCGAACACCTACGGAAGTACTTCACCAAAAAGTACGGTCAGCCGAAAGAGACCTACGTCGCCGGCGGCTCCATGGGGGGAGCTCTGACCATGATGACGCTGGAGCTGAATCCCAAGCAGTATGTCGCCGGTCTCGATCTCTGCGGAGCCGTGGAACCAACCTACGAGTGGGCCTCGCGGCGATTTGCCTGGCGCGCTGCCTTTGACTACTTCTTCCCCGGCATCTTTCCTCCGCTGGTGCCGACACCGCAGGACTTCATCGAGAATGACGGCCTGCGCCAGAAGATCCTCACTGCCCTGAAGGCAAAGCCCGCCGCCGCGGCGAGTATGCGGGATATCACCTACGAACACACGGATCTGCAGGTGGCCAACCTGATGATGTACATCACCTGGCAGATGGCTGACTTTCAGAGGAAGGCAGGCGGCAATCCTTTCGAGAACCGGAATTACATCTATACCCGCTCCAGCGAAGACCCGCATACCGACTACGCCCTCAACGACGGTGTGCGCCGCTACGCCGCCGACGACAAGGCGCGCAAATGGGTCGCGACCTGGTACACCCCAACGGGAAAGCTCACCCGTCCTATGCTGGCACTGCACACGGTCTTTGACCCCCTCGTCCCGGCAACTTCCATGACACTGTATGGCCGCATGGTGGAAGAGGCGGGCTTCGGCAACAACTACGTGCAAACCTACGTTCATCGCGAAGGTCACTGCACTATGAATGCCGACGAAGTCGGCCGCGCCTTCGATCAGTTATTGCTGTGGGTCCATCAGAAAAAGGTCCCCCAGGCGGGCCTGCTGCGTTAGAGCTTTTCACCGCAGGTGTCGTGTAGGGCTCCCGTATCTATGGGCGTTTTCCGCAATGAAAACGCCGCTGCACACCCCTTCCGGGATACCCAGCAACAGGGAAAACGCTCCAAGATTTGTCATCCAATTCGGTCAACCAAACTTAAGCCAGACTTAAGTTCCACAGAAATCACGCCAAAACAGGGCAAATCAACCTTCCATTCATAGACGCCACACCTTCTATTCACATTTCTGGGCTACTTTCAGCCCATTGTGAACAACAGAATAGTTGTCTCGTCTCTGGCAATTTTGCTGTCTTTGGAGGCAGGTGGAGGTGCGCAATCGGCACCCGCGCCAGCGAAGCATACCGCCTATTACGTCAACACGCAGGTGCTGCATATCGCCGATCTGATTCCGGCGCCGCCGTCGGACAACGATCCGCAGACCCGCACCGAACTCGCTGAAGTCCATCGCGTCGAAACATCACGTACGCCGGCGCAGGCTGCAGCCGCCAAAGCGGATGATGAGGAAGAGGATATCTTCGTCTTCCGCACCGTTATGGGTCCGTCGTTTACGGCGGCAAAACTGCCGCTGATCGCGGAGCTTTCGAACCATGTCAAAGGCGACCAGTCCGTTCTTGGCGGAGAGCTGAAAGCGCTATTCCAGCGTCCGCGCCCTTACCAATCGGATAAGACGCTGCATCCGGTCTGCAAACTGACCGACGTGCATAACTCCTATCCGAGCGGCCACTCGCTCTCCGGCTACATGCTGGCGCTCACCCTCGCGGAGCTGGCTCCTGAAAAGCGCGATGCCATTCTGGCGCGCGCCGATGAGTATGCGCACAACCGCGTGGTATGCGGCGTTCACTATCGCGCCGATACCGAAGCCAGCCGGCGCATCGCCTATGCCGCCTTCGGCAACATGCTTGCCAATCCGAAGTTTCAGACAGACCTCGCTGCCGCACGCGAGGAGCTACGCACCGTCTCGGGCAATACGCACTAACGCTGCACCTTGCACCTTCCGGCCCAAGTCGTAACGAAAAAAATCAGGAGATACTCTCGTGCTTCGATCTTCTCTCTTAGCCAGAACGCGCGCTGCCTTTGCTGTGGCGCTTGTTGCTGTTTCCCTTGGTTTGCCTGCAATCGCACAGCAGACCGGAACTCTCTCTGGAACCTTGAAAGACGCCATCGGCGCGTCCATTCCCAACGCGACCGTCGTTCTGCGGAATGAAGAGACCAAGGTTGTCCGCAACGTACGCGGCGACGCCGAGGGTCACTTCAACGCCAGCGGCCTGCCCGCGGGAACGTACACCGTCGAGGCCTCCGCGCCCGGCTTCGCCCTCACGACACGCCAGGGTGTACAGCTGGCTGCCAGCAACACGCAGGACGTCACACTGACCCTGAAGGTCGGCGGCGCCAACGAGCAGATCACCGTTGACGCTGCTAACGCCAATTCCATCGCTGCCGCCTATGCGGTGATGGATGGCGTGCTTGACGCCCGCAGCGCCCGCACCGAGATCAATTCCACTTATATCCAGAATTACGTTGCGCCGACCGCGGACTACACCGAAGTTCTGCAGAACGCACCCGGAACGTACAGCCTGAATGCGAACGGCGTAGGTCTGGGTGACGCGAAGATGTTCTTCCGCGGTTTCTCCGACGGCAACTACGACATCACCTTCGACGGTATTCCGTGGAACGACACCAACTCGCCCTCGCACCACTCCTGGGCCTTCTTCCCGTCGCAGTTCCTCGGCGGCGTCGACTTTGACCGCTCACCCGGCTCTGCCTCAACCGTCGGGCCGACGCCCTTCGGCGGCTCTATCAATCTGCTCTCGAAGGAGATGCCCGACGTCCAGAACATCCGCGGTGGCATCAGCTACGGTTCCTTCAACACCAAGCTGATCGATGTGAACTACGACTCGGGAAACTTCGGCGGCGCGTCCAAACGGAATAACGTCTTCATCGATGTCCATCACATGGACTCCGATGGTTACCAGACCTTCAACTACCAGACCCGCAACGCCGGCGCGCTGAAGTACCAGTTCAAGTTCTCTGAGAACAAAATCCTGACGGGCTTCGCCAGCGTGCTCTGGCTTGACTCCAACACGCCCAATATCAAGGGACCCACACGCGCCCAGGTAGCCCAGTACGGCGATAACTACCTGCTGCAGAATACTGATTCAACGCAGGCGAACTACTACAAGTACAACTTCTACCATGTGCCTACGGACTTCGAGTACATCGGCTATAAGCAGCAGCTCGGCCACGGCTGGTCGCTCGATACCAAGCCTTACACCTACAGCTACAACAACAAGCAGAACTACGCAGCTACACCGAAGAAGGGCACGGTCAGCGAACCCAACTGTTCCACGCCCGTCAGCGGAGCTCTGCCCTGCGGTACTGACAAGCTGAACAGCTATCGCAAATACGGTGAGATCACCAGCCTGAGCCAGGTTTCCCGCTTCGGGATCTTCCGCGTGGGCATGTGGTACGAGTGGGCTGCAACCGACCGTTTCCAGATCCCTCAGGATCCCATCACCCAGGTCGACAGCGCACTGCCCAACTTCCATGAGCAGTTCTGGACCAACTCCTACCAGCCTTACGCCGAGTACGAGTACCACGCCACCAGCAAGCTCACGCTCACAGGCGGCCTGAAGTTCGCACACTACACCATGGACCTGAAGCAGTATGCCGATAACGGATCCACGGTCGGCAGCCTGAACGGCGCTCCGTATGTTCGGAACAACGCCAGCTACAACTCAGTACTTCCGTCCGTCGACGCCAACTACCGCATCCGTCCCAACTGGTCGGTCTATGGGCAGTTTGCCACTGGCAGCGTGATTCCTCCCAGCAACGTCTTCGATATCAATCAGACTTCRACCGGCTCCAGCCAGGCCGCTGTCCTCAAGACGTTGCCCGATCCCAGCTATGCCAAGAGCTACCAGACCGGTTCGGTCCTCAAACTGCACCGCGTTACCCTCAACGCCGATGTCTACTATGTCCGTTTCGGCAACGCCTACTCTGCGCCCAGCGACCCGAACTTTGTGAACTACACCTCGCAAGGCGACTCGGTCACCAAGGGTTTTGAAGGCGAGACCAATGTCTACTTTGGCAAGGGCCTCAGCCTCTTCGCCAACGGAACCGCCGGCACCGCCAAATACGTCAGTGATACGGTCGGCGGCAAGGCGAATCCGAACTACAACCTCTGGGTCGCCAGCACGCCCTCCAACACCGAGAGCCTGGGCATGACCTTCCAGGACAAATACCTCAACCTTGGCACCTTCAACAAGCGTATCGGCCCGATGTGGAACGACGGCAAGTACGC
>NZ_JBFRCY010000356.1:0-8023 GCF_052113305.1 Terriglobus sp. YAF25 | reverse complement strand
GCGAAGATCTCATTGAGCGCCGCGTAGTCCTTGATATCGCTCAGCGCGACATTCACCTTCAGCACCTTTTCCATCGAAGAACCCGCGTTCTTCAACTCCTTCTCCAACTCGTCGAAGACCCATTTCGCATCGGCATGGATCTCTCCCGGCGCGGCGCTACGGGAACTCTTCCCGGCGAGAAACAGCAGATTTCCATACGCGACCGCGGGCGAATAAACCGCCGGCGGCGTTGATGGAGGGTTCGCACTGAAGATCTTCTTACGTAAGGCTGCCTCCGCCTTCGCAAACGGGGCCAGCAGTGCAAGCCCGAGAGTAGACACAGAGGCGACCACAGATCTGCGACCTTTGTTCATGGAGCACTCCTAATAGGAAATTCCCCTGAGCATACCGCTCGCAGCCCGCCTGAGGAAAAAGAGTTGAATCGTTCCTCTCGGACGCGCCATCCATTTAGACGACTATCGAAACGTTGAAATGATGACGGGACGATTAAAGGAGAAGGTCATGGGACGTCTGGCGAATAAGGTGGCGGTGGTAACGGGAGCTTCCAAAGGCATTGGCGCGGCGATTGCGAAAGATCTCGCCAAAGAGGGCGCGACGGTTGTGGTGAACTACGCCAGCAGCCGCGAAGGCGCGGAGAAGGTCGTCAATGACATCACCAAGGCCGGCGGCAAAGCCGTCGCCATCGGCGGTCGCGTCGAGAACAAAGACGATGTGACGAAGCTCTTCGCTGATGTGAAGCAGCAGTTCGGTCGCGTCGACGTACTGGTCAACAACGCAGGCATCTATGGTTTTGCTCCGATTGAAGCGGTCACCGCTGAKGACTTCCAGAAGCAGTACGGCACCAACGTTCTGGGCCTGCTGCAGGTGACGCAAGCAGCCGTGCCGCTCTTCCCCGCCGAGGGTGGAAGCATCGTGAATATCAGCTCTGTCGTCCGCACCGGCGTTCCGAACGGGACCATCTACGCCGGAACAAAGGGCGCAGTCGATACGATCACTTACTCGCTCGCCAAGGAGCTTGCCCCGAAGAAGATTCGCGTGAACGCGGTAAACCCTGGTCTGGTAGCGACCGAGGGAACAGCAGACTTCCTGGGCACCGACTTTGAGAAAGACGTAGTTGCAAAGACGCCGCTCGGCCGCATCGGTCAACCCGATGACATCGCTCCGACCGTCACCTTCTTCGCCTCCGACGACGCCCGCTGGGTGACCGGTGAGACGCTGCTGGTCTCCGGCGGCGTACTGAACGTCTAAGACAGGTTTCTCTCCGCAATAAAAAGGCCCGGCAGTTTCGCCGGGCCTAACTTTTTATCTTGTCTTCCACTTGCCGCCGAGGGCGGCGAGTTTTTCTTCCATCGTCTGCGGTGGAGCAGGAGCAGCAGGACGCGGCTTCCCTGCAGGAGGCCTGGCTCCGCCGGCTGCCCGATTCGGTCCGTTTCCGCTGGGGGCTGCACTTGCATTCTTCACCTTCGGTCCGGCAGGAGCCTCAAGCTGCTTGATCGATAGTGAGATGCGGCGCGTCTTTTCATCCGCTCCCAACACTTTGACCTTCACAATCTGTCCGGTCTTTACGGCCTCATGCGGATCTTTGATGAACTTGTTCGAGAGCTCACTGATGTGAACCAGGCCATCCTGGTGTACACCAACATCGACAAACGCTCCGAACTTGGTGACATTGGTGACGACACCTTCCAGCACCATGCCCTCTTGCAGATCGCTCAACTCGTTGACACCCTCAGCAAAGCTGGGGGCAACGAACTTCTCGCGCGGATCGCGTCCGGGCTTGCGCAGTTCTTCGAGGATGTCATTCAGCGTGAACGATCCTGCATCGAGACGCGAGCGATCGACTTTCTCCAGCAACTGCGGATTCTTGATGACATCTTCGATCGGTGTCCCGATCGCCGAAGCAATCTGCTCAACGACCCGATAGCTCTCCGGGTGCACTGCTGTCGAATCGAGAGGATTCACACCGCCGCGGATGCGCAGGAAGCCTGCGGCCTGTTCGAAGGTCTTCGGTCCAACGCCGGAGACCTCCAGCAATTGCTGCCGCGAGACAAATTTGCCGTTGTTGTCTCGGTGGCTGACGATGCTCTGTGCCGTGCGCTCACTGATACCTGAAACGTAACGCAACAGGGTCCACGACGCTGTGTTCAGATCAACGCCAACGCGGTTCACGCAGCTCTCAATCGTATGCTCCAGCGACTCCTGCAGCGCCTTCTGGTCGACATCGTGCTGATACTGACCGACGCCGATCGCCTTGGGATCAACCTTCACCAGCTCAGAGAGAGGATCCTGTAGACGGCGCGCAATCGAGATGGCTCCGCGCACGGTCAGATCGAGATCCGGGAACTCCTGCCGCGCAACGTCCGACGCGGAGTAAACACTGGCGCCGCTCTCGCTTACGGTGACCGAAAAGACAGTGTTCAGATGATGTTCGCGCAGGAACTCGCGCACAAACTGGTCGGTCTCACGCGATGCGGTTCCATTGCCGATGGCGATCGCACGCACATTGTGCCCCTTCAGCAGCGCCGCGACCTTCTGCTTGGACTGCTCCACCTGGGCCTTGCCGGTGTGCGGATACATCACATCGTGCGCCAGGAACTTGCCGGTCTCATCGACGACGGCAAGCTTGCATCCAGTGCGCAGGCCGGGATCGATACCGAGCACAGCAAGCGGACCAGCCGGCGGAGCCAGCAGGAGATGATGGAGATTTTCGCGGAAGACCTCGATTGCCTCCTTATCAGAACGGCGCTTCAGCTCCAGGCGAATTTCACTCTGGATCGATGACTTCATCAGACGCGTCCACGCATCTTCCAGTGCGAGGGTCATGTGCGACGTCCAGTCTCCCTGGTCGCGCAGAACCCGTGCCCGCAGCAACGCCAGAATGCGCTCCTGATCGCTCTCGATCAGAAAGTAGAGCACGCCTTCTTCTTCACCGCGGCGGACCGCCAGCATACGGTGCGACGGAATCGTCTTCACCGGCTCACGGTACTCGTAGTACATCTTGAACTTTTCCTGCGGATCCTTCGGAGAATCGCCTTCAAGCTCCATCACCTTGCGCGAGACGATGATGCCCTCATCGAACAGGACCTGACGCAGCTCCTTACGCAGATCGGCGTCTTCGCTGATGCGCTCAGCAACGATATGACGAGCGCCCTCCAACGCAGCTTCCACATCGGCGACACCTTTCTCTGCATCGACGAAGGTGGCAGCGAGAGTGACCAGATCCTGCTCGCCACGCTGTTGCGCCCACAAATACTCTGCCAGCGGCTCCAGCCCGGCCTCGCGTGCAATGGTGGCCTTGGTGCGGCGCTTCGGCCGGTAGGGGAGATAGAGGTCCTCGAGCTCGCTCTTATCCATCGCGGCCTCGATACGGGCCTTGAGATCTTCGGTGAGCTTGCCCTGCTCCGCGATGGAGGCCAGAATCGTCTCCCGGCGGGAGACCAGCTCGCGGAAGTAGGTCACGCGTTCTTCGATCGAACGGATCTGTACTTCATCGAGGTTGCCGGTCGCCTCCTTACGGTAGCGGGCGATAAACGGAACCGTGCCGCCGTCATCCAGTAGTTCGATCACAGCCACAAGGCTGCGTAGCGGAACATTGAGTTCGTTGGAGATGTGTTGCAACAGGGGAAGAGCCAGCGCGGGAAACTTCGATTCAGCCATAGTCCTCGACTGATCTTAAAGGAAGTTGCGGTGAGGAAATGTCGGCGTATCAACATTCGATCGTGGAAGACCGATAGAACCAGCTTTTAGCTTAGGATGAATTTCTTAGAGCGCCAAAGGCGCTCCGTCTCGCTTAAGGGCATGGCTTCAGCCATGCCGGACCGGTACTGCACGATATGCGGCTTTAGCCGCTGAGGTCATGCGCATACCAAGGCTTTATCCACAAACCACGATGAGACGAACCAGTAGCGCACCTCGTCCGTAAACGAGAGCCTCATCCGGTGTTGAGATCGCTATGGATCGCGATATTCGCGGCGCTTGAGCTCTCGAACTGCCGCTTCGTGTCCCTGCTCGGCGGCCTTCTTTGTCCAATAGCGGGACTGCACATAATCATGCTCGACGCCCTGCCCGGTGGCATAGAGATGCGCAAGCTGGAATTGGGCCTCAGCGTTGCCCTGGTCGGCCGCCCTGCGATACCACGTTGCCGCCTGCGCATAGCTCTGCGGGACTCCCTGGCCAAAGTAGTAAAGACCGGCCAGCTTCTGCTGGGCCTCGGGGAAGGTCTGCGTGGCCGCCAGACGATACCAGTGGGCGGCTTCAGCAAGGCTCTGCTGAACCCCTTCCCCCTTCTGATACATCAGGCCGAGGCAATCAGGCCAGAGCGTGTGGAATGCAMCGACAGCGCAGCTCCGGTGGGGAGGTGCTGCAAACCGACTTTGGTCTTATCTTCCATAAGCATTGATCTGACGGTTGACAAACTCAAAGCGATACTTAGCGTCAGCGATCTGCTCCTGAAGGCTGGTGGCCAGCTCCGTGAGTAGATCGCGATGCTCGCGGGCTGCATTCTCAGTGTCGAGGAATAGCTGGGCGATCTCACTGGCGAGCAGCGTGTGCCGTTCTGCCTCCAGGGCGGCGATATCGCGCTCGGCGTGCTGGATCTGGCGGCTGATGCGAAGGAGTTCCGCAGCAGCGTCTTCGCCTGCAATGGATGCATTGATCTCGCGATGGTCGTCCAGCATGCGCTGCAGGGTTTCGGTATCGCCGCGGCGGTAGGCCTGGTTGGCGCGGGCCATCAGTAGGGTGAAGTGTTGTTGTTCGGCATCATCGCGAGCGAAGTCCGGATGGATACGCTTGGCGACATCGCGAAAAAGAGTTTTGAGATTGGGCGGCGGATCGAACTCTTCCGCCTCGCGCGCCGCACCGAACGCGGCATCATGCGTCTCCTGTGCTCGCTGGCGGGCTTCCTGGGCGCGTTGACGGGCTGCGTCCGAGTCATACAGGGAAACTTCGCGCTCGGCGATGCGCGCTTCCAGATCATCGAGCTCGGCGTAAAGAATGCCAACCTGGCGGAGATACCGGCCTTCGAAGGCCTTGAGCTGCGCACGAAGCTGTGCCAGCTCCGATTCGCACTCGGCGAGCCTGACGCGAACACCGGCAAGCTGCTCGCGCCTGTCGAGCAGGGCGGCGGCGTCCGGAGTTTGCTGGAGAATGATTTCGGCAGGCATGCAGATTCCGCGCGCGGAACTTCCAGTTTATCGTCATACGCCCCTTTTCTTCCCTAACCGGCTCAACCGCCGCTTGTCTAAGAGACACGGGAGAGACGACGATGGCATGTTTGTGGCTGCTGACAGCGATCCTCTTTACGGCGCCAAGCCTGATGGCACAAGACACGAAGGCGGATGAGGTCATCCATAGGGCGGTCGGCGCCATGGGTGGCATCGAGAAGATCCACGCTCTCCACAGCCTGATCTATCGCGGGTTCCATTACGAAGGTAGCTATCAGCAGGAGTACGTGCAGACCAAGACGTCAAGCTCGGTAATGGTGCGCATGCGCCCGGGATTACGCCTTGTAGGGTGCAGACCGGAGATTCCTGGCTGCCAGGGGCAGTGGAGCAGAATCGTCGAAGGCTTCGATGGCCTGCGCGGATGGGAGCTCAACTGGCCGAAGCAACGGATGGTGCGCACCGTCAATAAGGCCGAACATGCCCTGCACTGTGGAGCCGCCTTCGACTATCTCTTCATCGACTACAAAGAGCGCGGGTTCCGCGCCACTTATCTCGGCACACAGCATGTTCTTGGCGTGGATGTCGAAACCATTCAGATCGACAGGCCGGACTGCGGATCGGGCATGCTCTACTACTTCGATCCGCAGACCTATGCCATTCGCATGACGCGGGCTAAGCTTCCGATTCACGCGCGTGGCGATGCCGTCGACACCGTCGCTGTTTATACGAAAAACCTGGAAGTGAACGGAGTCCGGCTTCTCTCGCGCGAGGAAGAGGTGAACTTCAACACAGGCGAAGTCATCGACGGAGTGGAATGGACCTCCATCGAAGCAAACACGCTCAACGATCCTGGAATCTTTCAGTCGCCTGAGGTACATCCATCAGGAATCACAGCCGTTGTTTTGAAGATGCTCGAGCAGGCGAACAACGACACTCCCAGCCAGATGATGGCAACCTACACCGGCTTTCGTCACAGCACCGAGGGTAAAGATGCCGACGTGATCTATGACATGAACTGGCTCGGGTACGAACTTTTGAAGGTCGACAGATACAGCTATGCCCTACCTGTGTTTCTTCAGATCGTGCGGGAGAATCCGCAATCAGCGGATGCCTACGACAACCTTGGGGAAGCCTATCTCCAGAAGAAAGACAGAAAGAACGCAATCGCCGCTTTCGAGCAAGCATTGAAACTAGGAGCAAAAGGAGACGCAGTTCAGAAAAAGCTGGACAGCCTGCGCAAAGGAGAAAGCTAGAAGATCAGTCGGTGACATCTCCCTGCAGCGCGATCTCTATAATGGCCGCACACGCCATCTATGGCTAGCGAAATGGAGAAACCTGTGCGGAAACGACTGATACTGTCCTTGCTCTGCTTTACGATCGCGGCATTTGCCGGAACAGCAACGCAGGTCTACAACTACCGCCTGAAGACAATCGATGGTGAGCCGACCTCCCTGGCGAAGTACAAGGGCAAGGTTCTACTTGTCGTGAATGTGGCAAGCGCGTGCGGATTTACACCGCAGTACACCGCGCTGGAAGCCATCTATGAGAAGTACAAGGACAAGGGACTGGTTGTCGTTGGCGTTCCGGCCAATAACTTTGCCAACCAGGAATCCGGCACCGAAGCTGAGATCAAGACCTTCTGCAACCGCAAGTACCACGTAACCTTCCCGATGATGTCGAAAGTTTCGGTCGTCGGCGCAGATCAGACGCCGCTCTATCACTACCTGACGGACAAGGCGGCAAATCCCGCTGTCGGTGGCGATATCAAGTGGAACTTCACCAAGTTCCTGATCGCACGCAGTGGGACACCGGTCAACCGTTTCGAACCGGCGATAAAGCCTGACTCCCCGGAAGTAATTACCGCCATTGAGAATGAGCTGAACAAGAAGTAACCGATCTCACGTCAACAAAGGCGCCCATTGCACTGGGCGCCTTTTTGTTTGCTCAGATGAGTTCTACTTCTTCCGGAAGCTCTCTCAACATAACGTCGATGCGTGGATCGTCCGCGCTCTGTCCATAGACATCGACATAGATATTCACCAGCCATTGCCGTAACTCTTCCCGCCGAATAGTACTGGCCGCTGGAGCGAGGACCATCATCTCCATCGCCGGCGGCAGTGTCGCGATGACAGGCGGCATGATCCAGCTAAGGTTGCGCAGCTCGAGCGCTCCCAAGGCGCGATAGAAGTGTTTCCGCTTTGTGCGCAACGACTGATCCGGGCTCTTGACATTGTCAGATTCCACCTCAAGCAGAAGCGTTACCGGTGGGGCGTTAACCRCCCGGGCAGCGGCAAGGACAATCTGACCACCAATCCCCCGGCGACGTTGCGACGGCGCAACAGCCATGTACTCCAGCAGCGCCGCGGTGCCGCCGGAAAGTACACGCACAATCGCGAATCCGACTGTTACTTCATTCTCCGTTGCTAGAAGAAAATAGTACTGTTCCACAGCAAGCATGCGACGCAGTACCGCCACCGGTTTACGTTCGGAGCTTGGGAACGCCTCCTCATAGAGGCTGAGCAGATCGCTGAACTCCGCTTCAGAAGAGAGCTGAAGGCGCTTCAGCACGAGTCCTGAAGGCTTCGTTTCCGCAACGAGCGATCCAACCATGCTTTATTTATAGCTTCACTGGGCTCCCTTGTGGCCCTTGCTGCTATGTCGACAAATTCGGACGCTGTACGCTCTCGTTGCCCCATTCTTCGCGGTTTTACCGCGAAGGGTGGGGTATCGCGCTTTGCGCGACCGTATTTCCAGCTCTCTAACGACAGCTCCAAAGAGATTGTTTCCCTGCTTAGGAAAGTAAAGACCGGGCCCATGTCCCCGAGGGACATGGGGCACCCAGTGCATGGGCTAGACTCATC
>NZ_JBFRCY010000355.1:0-8114 GCF_052113305.1 Terriglobus sp. YAF25 | reverse complement strand
GTGCAGATGTTCTCCCTGAAGACGACGCCCGAAGCATCGAGGCCGTGCCAGTTCTCCAGCCTGCTCACACTCGATTGCGATAGTGTCCTGTGCTCGACATGGCGCGTGAAGTCCACAACCGCGGCCCGCAGCGAGATCGACGCTCAGGAGAAGTTCATCTCGTTTTTCAAGGTCGGTGTACTGACTCGCGTGATGAGCGGGCGCGATACCGCGTCACTCGAAACAGGTGCCGGTGCGAAGGCCGCCAGCAGTAACGTCGATGACTTGAGTCAGGTCATCCGCGAGTTGGATAAGAAAGCGCAGGGCGAATACTCGCTCCGCTTGCTGCTGGCGGCACGCAGCGCGGAGCAGCTCTGCGATACCGTGCCCGCCGTGCATCGGATCTTCGTCGATGCACGCGCTCAAGTGATGGAGGAGACGCTTGGCAATCTCTCTGCCTTTTACGCGATGTTCCCCGGTAATCAAAAGTTCAACGTCTTCCCGCTGTGGCTTGCGGAGGATCATCATGCGCGACTCTCCTCTGTCTTCGCTCCGCACATCGGCCACCCACATTCCGAAGACCTCGATTCGGAGTACCTGAATATCTTCGAGACCCGTACCCGGACACCGTTCTTTCAGGATGTGTATGTGGATGGCGTACGCGTCATGCTCATCATCGGTCCGACCGGGACCGGGAAGTCGGTTCACGGGAACCAGATCATCGCCCTTGAGCAGAAATACAGCGGTTTTACCTACATTTTCGATATTGGCGGCAGCTACGAGAGCGTTGTCGAATTATACGGCGGGCGGGTTGACCGCGTCGGAAAAGACGGCCCGCGCGTCAATCCCTTCGCTCTGGAGCCAACTGAGAGCAATATCAAGTTCCTGTATTCGTTCGTGAAGCTCTCGATGTTGCTTCGGCTCGCCTCTGGCTCATCGAGGGCATCGCTATTGACGACGTGATCACGCTGCTTGAGTCCCGCCGCTGGGCCGAGCTTTCCGCAGCACTTTGTGCCACTCGTGCGCGGGAGATTGCGGCGACGGCGCAGCGCATGATTGCTCATCGAAAGACAGCCTGATTTCAACCCCAAAGGAGAACACAATGCCCCTGCTAGAAGTCACCCAAACCCGCCACCTCAGCGCCTCTATTCGGTTGACGGATACGACCGCCACTCAGGTCGATCAATATGCCACTTTCATTCACGCTTCCGCGAACGATGTTGTGGAACAGGCACTCGCTTATGTGTTCTCTAAAGATCGTGAGTTCCAAGAGTTCCTTCGGACTCCCGAGGCGCAACGGGTCACACCGACATTGCGGGTGCGTAGGGCAGCCGCGAATGAGGCGCCGGACCCGGCTGTGAAGAAGCCGGTTTCCGCAGCATCTTCAGCGTCCCAAACACCGTCAGTTGTGGCGGGATCGAAGGCATGATCCTCCACCTACATCCGTGGCAGTACCAGAGCGGTGCTGCGCACCGGGTGTATTTCGACACTCCACCCCTCGTAGGGAGCTGTTTAGCTCCCTGCGGGAGCTAATGGGTTCCGTGGCAAAGTACAGGACTTACGAAAATTGGGGAGCTAGTTAGCTCCCTGCGGTTTTCGAGAATTGGAGCATTGCGGCATGGCGATTCTTGATGCACAGATGACTACAAAGCGTGGCAAGATTCGTGGCCGTGAGAGCCGAAACCAGACGCTCACGACCAAAGTCACGGCGACGGAATATCGCGCCGTAGAGGATGCTGCAAGCGCGGAAGCCAAGACGACCGGCGAATGGCTGCGCGACTTGGCGCTGGACGCCGTTGCCGCACGAACGGAAGGCGGGTCAGAAAAGATCATCCTGCCGGAGATCGTAGGAGTTCGTTTGCTGCTCGTGAATGCGCTCCGCTCGGTTGCTATCGGGCAAACGATGACACCGGAAGCATTCGACAAGCTACTGGACCAGATTGGCACGGCCAAGCATGAGCTGGCCGGAAAACTCCTGGCCGAAGGAAGGAGATAAGGCAATGGCAAAGACAATGTGGGGTCGCAAAGAGACGATCATCTGGCCGCAACACCGGCCCATTTATACCTATGCCGCGATCTTCGCGGCCATCGTTCTGACGGTCGTGTTTGTCTATGCTCGACTCCGGTTTGTCGGTACTCCGTTGCAGCGGTTTTATATGCCGGTCTATGCGCGTACATCCTTCCTCGGATCACTCAGCCGGACGCATCGCAGCCAGTACCGGATGCTCTTTCTGACGGGACGGGGCGTAAAGCCGAGCCCTGTCACGACTAATGACGTGGTGCATGGAAAGACCATCGAGCCGGGTGGGAAGATCATTCCACTGGCGCTCTCTCCGTCTGCCATCCAGCATGGCAACGACCTGCTCTTTCGTGGCCCGGTGCGGAGCTACGTGGATGCCCGGTTGTGCGATTACCTTAAGGTAGCCATCTACAAGAGTGACCTGTCGGTGATGTTGAAACTCCCGCTGCTTTGCGGCGCCGGAATCTTCCTTGTACTGTTACCGTTCGCTGTCACAAAAGACGTGAACAGGCAGAAGACTCTCAAGTATGGGCGGCGACTGAAAGGCCCGGAGCGGCTGACACCTCAGGAGTTCAATAGAGCCGTCAAGGGCGATGGCATCGGCTTCAAAACCGACGACATGAAAGAGATGATTCGCATTCCGGCGAAGGCCGAAGCGCAGCACATGCAGATCATCGGCGACACAGGCTCAGGCAAGTCCGCCCTTCTTTTCCAGGTGCTCCGGCAAGTGCAGGGCCGCGGAGATTCGGCCATCGTGTATGACCCGGCCCGCGAGTTTGTAAAGCCACCTGATTGACCCGCGCGCCCAGCAACAACGTGCCGGTGTTCTCGGCTCGCTCGGCCTCGTGGCGGACAGCCTGCGTTTGCTCCCGAAGAGAGACGAAGGCAACGGCACATGGACCGCAACGGAATGGGCTGAGAAAAGGAAAGGCTGGATCTTTATTACGTCGCTTCCGGCGGAGCGCGAAGCCCTCCGTCCGTTGCAGAGCCTATGGATTGACTGGCTGGTTTTGCGGCTCTTGAATGAGCCAACGAAGGAGCAAAAACGAGTGTGGTTCGTCATTGATGAGTTGGCGAGCTTGCAGAAGTTGCCGCAGCTTCACACGGCGATTACCGAAGGAAGAAAGGGGCAGAATCCCGTGCTGCTTGGCTTCCAGGGCAAGGCGCAGCTTGAGTATCTGTACGGCCATCTCGCCGAGGTGATGCTGTCGCAGCCTGCGACCAGCGTTTGGCTCACGACCAAGGAACCGAATGCCGGGGAATGGGTGTCCAAGTTCATCGGCAAGGTCGAGATCGAGCGCCTACGTGAGACACACTTCGATGGGACACGCGCAGGCCACAACTTCACCATCGAGAGGCAGGTTGAGCCGCTTGTGCTGGAGTCGGAAATTTCCGGCCTGCCGGACCTCCATGCATTTATGAAATATCAAAACAAGGTCACGTACTTTTCCTTTCCGTACTTCGATATGCCGGAGGTCGCGAAGCCATTCGAGCTGCGGGAACGCCCGGATGACAAGCTGCCGTATATCCCGAAGACGGAAGCCGGTGCGGCGGAATTGGCACACGAGCCGCAGCCTTCCGCTGCTCCTGTCGAACCGCAGCCACAACCCAATGAGCCTGTCGCAGCGCACGAGGTACAACAGGAAACCGCTGTGCAGGACGACACCAGCGAGCAACAGGCCCTCACGTTTAAGGGATAAGGAGTTGCCATGTTGAATATCTCGAAACCGCTCTCCGCATCCCAGGCACAGACCTATCATGCCAAAGAGTTCACCGCCGCCGAGCAGAACTACTGGAAGCAGGGCGACACCATTCAGGGCGAATGGCATGGCAAGCTGGCCTCTGAGTTTGGTTTGTCGGGAGCCGTGGGCGCGGAAGAGTTTGCCCGTTTGTCGGAAGGTCAACACCCGGAAACCGGCAAGCAGTTGGTATCGCATCGCGTCGTCCATGAATACAAGAACGCGGATGGCAAAGTCATCTCTCCGGTCGAGCACCGCGCCGGTTGGGATGCTACCTTTTCCGCCCCAAAGTCGATCTCGCTCACCGCCCTTGTCGGTGGCGATGACCGGGTGCGCGAAGCACACCGCGAGGCCGTGAACGTCGCCTTGAATGAATTGGAGAAGTACACGCAGGCTCGCATCGGCGGCAACAATCCCGCCGAAACCACCGGGAAGTTTGCCGCCGCCAAGTTCGAGCATGACACCGCTCGTCCGGTCGATGGGTATGCTGCACCACAGCTTCACACGCATGTCGTCATCTTCAACGTGACCGAACGCGACAGCGGGAAAATGCGAGCGTTGCAGCCGCACTCCCTCTTCGAGAGCCAGCAGTTTGCGACCGCCGTTTATCAATCCCACCTGACCTACAAGCTGCGCGAGCTTGGCTATGAAATCGAAGCGGGCAGGAGTGGAGCACCTGATGTAAAAGGCTACACGGCGGCCTATCTTGAGGCATCCAGCCCACGCCGCCAACAGATCGAGGAAGCACTTTCACGTAGTGGCTTCGCCGGGCCGGAGGCCGCGCAGATCGCGGCACATAACACCCGCGACAAGAAAGTCATCCTCTCTCCCGATCAAGTCCTGGCCGCGCACAAACAGATTGCCGCTGAGTTCGGCAACCAAGCCGACCGGGTTGTTGCCGAGGCGCGGACGCGCAGACAGGAACAGGCGCAAGAAGCACCCGCCAAGGAACGTCAACAGCAGGTGCGCGAAGCTGTGACCTTTGCCCGCGATAAGGGATTCGAGCGTGAGGCGGTTGTAGATGAACGAGAACTCTACGTGGATGCGTTGCGGCGAGGCATGGGAGAGATGACATACCCGGAGGTCCGTGCCAGCTTCGAGGCTCGCATCGCCTCCGGCGAGTTCAAACAAATCACCGACGATGGCTCCAAGGCCGGGCGCAGGTTCACCACTGCGGCCACCATCCATGCTGAAACTGAGATCGTGCAGAAGGTGCGGGACGGACAGGGCCGCGCACCACAGATCATGGGGATTGAAAGCGCGGTCCCGCTGGTAGATTCGCGTCCTCATTTCAACTCCGCACAGAAGCGGGTTGTCGAAGAAGTGCTTACTTCTTATGACCGCGTACAAGGATTGCAGGGGCGGGCAGGCAGTGGCAAAACTTCAGTCTTGGCAACCATCCGTGAAGGAGCTGAAAACAACGGCTACGCCGTGGAAGGATTTGCGCCGACATCGCGTGCTGCGAAGCAATTACGAGATGCCGGAATTCAGGCGGACACGCTGCAACGCTTCCTCGCGGGCGGCGGCCTGCAGGCCGCCGGCGATCCCGCGAACAAACATCTCTACATGGTCGATGAGTCCTCTCTGGCATCGACGCAGCAGATGCGTGACTTCTTGAATAAGATTGCTCCGCACGACAAGGTGCTGTTGATCGGCGATACGCGCCAGCATCAGGGAGTGGACGCCGGAAAGCCCTTCGAGCAGTTGCAGGAAGCTGGCATGAGGACAACGCAGCTTGACCAGATCATGCGACAGAAAGACCCTGAACTGCTGAAAGCTGTCGAGCATCTGTCCAACAGCGAAACAACTGCCGGGGTAGAGATGCTTTCGCGGCAGGGGCGCATCAGAGAGATCGTTGACGCGCAGGAACGTGTCGCTGCCATCGCCAAAGAGTACGCTGCGAGTCCCGAAAATACACTCATTGTCTCGCCGGATAACGCTTCGCGCCGCGCCATCAATCAGGCCGTCCGGCGGGAGTTGCAGGCACTTGGTGTCGTAGACAGCAAAGAGTATTCCATGCGCGTGCTGACGCCGCGCAACGATATGACCGGAGCTGACCGCGAATGGGCCGCACGCTACCAGCCCGGAGATGTTCTCCATTATGTGCGTGGCAGCAAAGAGCACGGCATCGAGCCCAGAACCTATGCTCAAGTCGTCACGACCAAAACGGCTGAAAATCTCGTGACCGTGCGGAGAGACGACGGCCAGCAGGTGACCTATGACCCGTCACGGTTGCGCGGCATCGCTGCCTACCGCGAGATAGAGCGTGAATTTGCGGTTGGAGACAAGATCCAATTTACGGCTCCGTCCAGAGACTTGCAGGTTGCCAATCGCGACCTCGGCACCATCCAGCACATCGGCGAGGATGGCAAGATTAGCGTGCGTATGGACGGTACAGAAGACAGGATTGTGCGCTTCGACGCGAACGCCATGCGACACCTCGACCACGGCTATGCCGTCACGTCACATAGCTCACAGGGGCTCACTTCCGAACGAGTGATTGTCAACATGGACACCGAAGTTCATCCCGAGTTGATGTCCAGCAGATTCGCTTATGTATCGGTCTCTCGCGCCTCACACGACGCGCGGATCTATACCAACGATGCGGCTACACTCGCATCCAACCTCAGCCATGACGCAACGAAATCATCAGCTGTCTCTTTCGAGAGCGTCAATGCCATATCTCATCGCTTAGAGCATCGCATGTGAGCAGAGGTAACAAATATACGAATCGAGAGCCCATCTCCGCTTTGTTAAACACCCTGCTTATTTAGAAGCCTCTACCTCTTCGGTCACAGCCTTTGAAATATCATTGAGCAACCGGTGGGACACTCGAATGTTGCGAATTCGAAATTATTGGCGTTTCACCGTCAGAATAGTAGAGGGACAGAAACAAGCCAGGTGGAAAAGGCTCTGTTCCGGCGATCAGCAAGATGAAGCCATTCAAATGATGTTTCGATTGCCTGAAGGCTTCACGGATGCTGCGCACGTCGGATTGAGAGGGATGCGGTAGACGCTCCGGATGCGTATGCCAATCGCCGATGAAGTGCAGTCCGCGCTTGTGCAATGCATTGATCTCAAGCTGTTCTGCCGCACGGTTTGGTGCATATCCATATCGTGACCGTCGATCAGCCGCTCTCGGTCCAGTTGCTAGTTCCACATGTATCTGATTTTTCTTGAATCGTGCGAAGAGCTGTCCGCCCGCTTCGGGAGAGGAGGGCTCGCACTGCTGGTATCTCGCTATGTGGTTAAGAACCCTGGGGGTGAGGACAAGTCGCTGCTCCGAATCTCCGATTCTGAAGTGAAGACTGCGCCAATATCGTTTCTTCCACACGCCGGGCAAAGTTCGTCCCTCGTCCATTCAAGTTCCTCTTGGAAACCTCCGCGCAGCCGCTCAGGGTGCCCCTCCAGCCATGCTTCGGTCCACCTTCCGCCTGCATCCATCAATAACGACTGGGGTCCGCCCCAAACGTCCAGGTGTACAGGATGGCTTGAGGAACCTCCCCCAGAATGTGTTGTAGATTCAAGAGTTTTTCGATTTCCCATTCTGCAGTAGCGCAGACGATGAGATCGGCGTCCCTCATCGAAGAAGCTTCCTGCAAAACGAACTCTTCGTAGGAGATCCCAAACCCTCGAATCGTCGCGTGTGGGTAGTTCCGTTGCAGATTTTCGGCAAGTGCAATTGCCTTGTTCTGGCCAACGTATTCGGTGCCGAGCGGATGCCGGCCCACGTTGGCTGAAGTCAGAACCTCGGGGTCTATGATATCCAGGTGCCCAACACCTGACATGATCAGTTGTTGTACGATCGGCGCTCCAACAGACCCACAACCTACGATTACAACTTTCTTCCCAGACAGCTTTGCGTGGTGCGGGTCATATCCTCTGCCGTGAATCCAAGCAGAATCGACGCGATTCACTTTCAAACGCRTAGCCGCGCTGTTCGAAGAGAACAGCCGAGAAGCCGTAATGGACGGCGGGATCTTCCCAGGTCGAAATCCGTTCAGCCGACGATTTCGCCGTTGGCCTCGAATATCCACTGTTACGGAGGGCTGTGTCTTCAATGCGGCGAGGCAGGGACCGTTGCCGCTGTCCGCCCCGAGAATGAAATGAAAGGGGGACTTTCCTTTTCGGCTAAATTGCTCTACTAGCTGTTTGCCTCCCGGCGTCATCTCAGCTAAACGATACATATCACCGGCTGTATGCGGATATTGACTTGGAACGAGAGCTTGGGGAAGCCAGAGAAAACATGCAATGTCAGTTGATTGGAACTGGGGAAGGTTACCGTAGCGATGCCGCTGCCAGGCTAGGATGTCTTCTTCAGATTCTCCCACTAGTGACCGAGATTCACCTCGCCAAACTCTAACGAACCTGCTGGG
>NZ_JBFRCY010000354.1:0-4677 GCF_052113305.1 Terriglobus sp. YAF25 | reverse complement strand
GCGATGATGAAACCGGAGAGCAGGACAGCGCTGATTGATGCCGTCTACCTGGGTCTGAACAAGCTGAAAGATGCGAAGTATGACCGCAAAGCGCTGCTGATTATTTCGGACGGCGGCGACAACCGCAGCCGCTATACGGAAGGGGAGCTGCGCCGCGCAGTACGTGAGAGCGACGTGCAGATTTATTCCATCGGCATCTTCGATACGTACGCCTCGACTCCGGAGGAGATCGCCGGTCCCATCATGCTGAACGATATCTGCGAGATGACCGGCGGCCGTATGTTCCGCGTCACCGACGTCGCCGAGCTGGGCGATATCGCGGCCCGTATCTCGCAGGAGCTGCGCAACGAGTACGTTGTCGGCTTCCGCCCGGGCGACCTGAAGCATGACGGCACTTGGCGCAAATTGAAGGTGAAACTCAACCCACCGCCCGGACTACCCCCTCTGACCGTGCATAATCGACAGGGGTACTATGCACCTGCGGACTAAGGTTTTTGGCGCCATCCTGGTAGTGGGTAGTTTCACGGCGGGCTGGGCACAACAGCAGCCTTCTTTGACTGTGGACCGGGATCCGATCGCATCGCCGGATCCGGATACGGCTCCCGCGCAATCGACCGCGCCGGTGGGGCCTGGAGGCGCGCCGACAGATAAGATTTCCGGCGGCAAGGGCGGCTATGTACTGCGCCGCGATGCCTACGAGGTCCGCCTGAACGCGACCGTGCTGGACGGCAATGGACGCACGATCCTGACACTGCCCCAGGATGCCTTCCATGTCTTCGAGGATGGAACTCCGCAGACGGTTAACTCGTTCCGGCAGGAGGATCTTCCGGTCTCGATGGGAATCCTGATCGACAGCTCGGGGTCGATGTACGACAAGCGGGACGCCGTGAACAAGGCGGCGGTGCGACTGATCAAGCTTTCGAACCCCAAGGATGAAGCATTCCTGGTGGATTTTTCGTTCGAGCCGTACATCGATACGGACTTTACCAGCGATGTTTCTAAGCTGGAGCAGGGCTTGAACTATGTGAAGTCTTCCGGCGGAACGGCGATGTATGACGCGCTGCTGGCCTCGGCGGACTATCTGGCAAAGAATGCCAAGCAGCCGAAGCAGGTGTTGCTGGTGGTTACGGACGGTGAGGATAACGCGTCGGCCACCTCGCTGGAGGATGCGATTGCGCGTATCCAGGAGCTGGACGGTCCGGTGATCTATGCTGTGGGCCTGCTCTTCGGCAAGGATACGGATAAGCGCGAGAGCCGCCACGCAAAGCGCGTGCTGGAGAACCTGGCGGAGCAGACAGGCGGCATAGCCTTCTTCCCGCGCAATCTGCAGGAAGTAGACTCGGTCGCCGATCAGGTGGCGAAGGACATCCGCGAGCAGTACACGATTACCTACCACTCGACGAAGTCGCCTGCGCTCGGCGGTTACCGTCAGGTGCATGTCGATGCCAAGTACAAAGGCTTCAATAAGCTGACGGTGCGTACCCGTACCGGCTACTACCCGAAGGTCTCGGGAGCAGCAGCGCCAGCAGATAAATCCAAGTAAGGCGTGCACGCGACGATGGCCTATCAGGGGTTTTCCACGAAGGCAATTCATGCCGGCCAGGAGCCGGATGAGCTGACCGGCGCTGTCAATGTGCCGGTGTATCTCACTTCCACCTATCAGCAGCAGGAGATCGGCAAGAACAAGGGCTGGGAGTATGCCAGGCTGGACAATCCGACGCGTTCAGCGCTCGAAGAGAGCCTGGCGGAGCTCGAAGGCGGAACCAGCGGTCATGTCTTCGGCAGCGGTATGGCTGCGATTGCGGCTCTGTGCACGATGATGAAGGCCGGCGATCATGTGGTCTGCAGCGAGAACATCTATGGCGGAACAGTACGGCTCTTCGACAAAATTTTTGTTCACTATGGACTGACGTTTACCTATGTAGACGCCGGCGATCCGGCGAAGGTGGAGGCTGCGATTACGCCTGCGACCAAGCTGGTGCATATCGAAAGCCCAACGAATCCGATGATGTCGATTGTGGACATTGCCGCGGTGGCGGGGGTGGCGCATCGCCATGGCGTAGAGCTCTCGATCGACAATACATTTCTATCGCCGTATCTCCAGCGCCCGATCGAGCTGGGGGCGGATATCGTGATGCACTCGACGACCAAATTCCTGAATGGACATTCGGATGGGCTGGGCGGTGTACTGATCGGGACAAAGCCGGAGCACAAGGAGCGGTTCGAGTTTGTGCAGAAGTGTACCGGCGGCATCCTGGCACCGTTCGACTGCTACCTGGTGCTGCGGGGTATCAAGACGCTGGCGCTGCGGATGCGGCAGCACGATGCGAATGGCCGCGTGGTAGCGGAGTTCCTGTCGAAGCATCCGAAGGTGAAGCAGGTGTTTTATCCCGGTTTGCCGTCACATCCGGGACATGCGATTGCGGCGCGTCAACAGAAGGGGTTCGGCTCGATGATGTCGTTCGAGCTCGGAAGCAAGGAAGCAGCGAATGCGTTTGTGCGGTCGTTGAAGCTTTGCTATCTGGCGGAGTCTCTGGGCGGAGTGGAGACCCTGGTCTCGCACTCGGCTTCGATGACCCATGCGGCGATGACCCAGGAACAGCGCGATGCGCTGGGGATTACGGATGGACTGATCCGTTTGTCGGTGGGGTGTGAAGATGTCGAGGATATCCTTGCGGATCTGGGACAAGCGCTTGTTGGAATTGAATGATCGAAGGATTGAATAGGGCTTTTCGGACCTGGTTTCTGTTTGTTGCCTGAGTGCGTCTGGCATGAGCGCGTCAGGTTACGCGTAGCCAGTTCGCATCGGTAGATGCGAATGCCTTGCTTAAGGGGACGGCTTCAGCCGTCCCATACGGAAGCTACAGAGATAGCGGCTTTAGCCGCTGAGGTCAGATYCATTCCCCTCGAAGTACTACATCTTGCCGCACATTTCTGTCTGTCATTTCGTAGTGACCGAAGGGAGCGGAGAAAATCTGCTTCTCCGCCGCATTGCCCTCAGCGGCTAAAGCCGCTTACTTACACAGCATCAGATCGCACGGCTGAAGCCGTGCGCTTAAGCAGGACAATCGTGCGTAGAGCGATACCTCTTCTTCGCGGCGAAGCCGCGAAGAAGAAGCACTAAAGCAGGTCCTTCGCTGACCCACCCCCGCCAGCGAAGCTGGCCGGGGACCCCGTCCGCTCAGGATGACAAGTCTTAGGGAAGTGGTGAACAAAATTTATTGGGGTGCATCGACAAATTCGCTCGCGGAATCTGTTCGATACGCCTAGTGCGTCGCTGCTGATGGCGTGTTGGCAGGATCAGTGTAGGGGACGTCTTTGCCGGGGACGTGTTTGGTGATTTTTCGTCCGAGTAGTTCTCGCGCGACCGCGCCCGCGGCTCTGCCTCCGATGCCGATGGCTGCGTTGGTGAAGACCAGGTCCCAGCCGCGGTCGGCGTGGGGATAGTAGAGGTTAGAGAGCGCGCCCGAGGTCATGGCTCCGAGAAGGTAGGAGTAGTTCGGCATCATGTTGCCGCTGTCGCTGCGGGCGACGAATGCGCTGGCGATGGCATGGTAGACACGGGATTTAGTAGTGCCGGTGCCCTGGTAGAAGTAACGGGGATCCTGGTGAAAGAGTGAAGCGTAGATGGCGTGGTCGAAGTAGTCGCTGATGCGGCCGTCTCCAAAGCGTGCCGCCCAACGTTTACCGTATCCAGCGGCTCCCTGGCCGTAACCGGCGTAGGAGTTGTTGGCCTGCTCGACCCCGGCRCTGACGGTGACACCGATGAACGATGTCCAGTCGAGCGTGTCACGGGTTGCGAGTTGGAACTTTTGCTTCGTCGTCATCGGAACGGGATGAGGTTCGAAGCTCGTGTAGAAGTTCGGAATGACGCCGAAGACGCGCTGTTGCTCCTGGGCTTTGATCTGGGCCTCGGCGATGACCTCCGTGGGAAGGACGGTGATCTCCGTGTTGGTCGATGCGATGGAAAGCGAGATGTCAGGTAGGACGTAAGTCTGCTCCCCGGAGAGATCGAAGGTCGGTGAGGCATAGGGAGCAAAGCCATTGCAGGTAACACGGAGCAGGTAGCGCCCGGCAGGTAGTCGAGCGAACAGGAATCCTCCTCTGGCATCGACCGATGTGGATCGCACCGGCGTGCCTGTTTCATTAAGCAATGTGACCTGTGCGCCGGGGACGATGGCGCCCGTGCTATCGAGGACGGATCCCGAAATCTGTGCCGAGCCTGCAGGCAGGGCTGCGAATGCTTGCGCAGAGGACGCCTGGAGTGGCGATGTCCGGAGTGGCGATGTCTGGGGCGATGATGTCTGGAACTGGGGAGTAGGCGCGTCCGGAAGCTCAAGAGAAGCAGTCGCGATGCCGGCCTGTTGTGCAGATAACGCAGTCGTCGAGACGAGAAGGAAGGCCGAAGCGGCACATTTCAACATGAATCAAAGTCCGATCTGTGATGGTTTGCCAGGTGCTTTGTCATCCTCCGGACGTTTTGCACGCAAGGGAAGACGAGGGGATGGGCACCTGCGTCTATGACGGCCGATCCCGGGAAATGAAAGGTGTAGACGACGATTCACGACAAACGAATTCACGGGCAGCCTATCGAATGTCGTGAAGTGTCGACGCTTGAAAAGAAAAGGGATCGAATTCGGACAGCGAGCGTCCTATTACACAGCGATCAGTGTGTAT
>NZ_JBFRCY010000353.1:0-5957 GCF_052113305.1 Terriglobus sp. YAF25 | reverse complement strand
ACCCTTAACCACGGAGACACGCGATGCCGCTCACCGTTGAGGAAATCGCCGGTATTCATGCATACTGGCGCGCTGCCAACTATCTTTCTGTCGGACAGATCTACCTGCGCAACAATCCGCTGCTTCGCCGTCCGCTGACGGTCGGCGATATCAAGCCGCGCCTGCTCGGCCACTTCGGCACCACGCCGGGCCTCAACTTCGTCTACGTGCACCTCAATCGCATCATCAAGGCCCGCCGCCTCAGCATGCTGCTGATTACCGGGCCCGGTCACGGAGCTCCGGGCATCCTTGCCAACACCTTCCTCGAAGGCAGCTATTCAGAGACCTATCCCAACATTCAGCAGGATGCCGACGGTCTCAAACTCTTCTTCAAGCAGTTCTCGTGGCCCTACGGCATTCCCAGCCACTGCGCCGCCAACGTCCCCGGCTCTATCAATGAGGGCGGCGAGCTCGGCTACTCGCTGGTGCATGCTTATGGCGCAGCCTTCGACAACCCGCATCTCGTTGTTCCGTGCATCGTCGGCGACGGCGAGGCGGAGACGGGTACGCTGGCAACCTCCTGGCACTCGAACAAGTTCCTCAATCCCGTGACCGATGGCACCGTGCTGCCCATCCKTCACTTGAACGGCTACAAGATCGCGAATCCCACGGTGCTGGCGCGCATTCCGCAGGAGGAGCTGGAGCAGCTCTTCCGCGGCTACGGTTACACGCCGTACACGGTCGAAGGCGATGACCCCGAGGTGATGCACCGAAAGATGGCAGAGACGCTCGATCGCATCTTCGATCACATCACCGCGATTCGTGCCGATGCCGCGAGCCAGTATCCGCCGCAGCGGCCGGCCTGGCCAATGCTCATTCTGCGCACCCCCAAGGGCTGGACGGGGCCGCATATGGTGGACGGCAAACAGGTGGAGGGCACCTGGCGCTCGCATCAGGTGCCGCTGGATGAAGTGCGCTCCAACCCCGAGCATCTCACGCTGCTCGAAGAGTGGCTGCGGAGCTACAAGCCGGAAGAGCTCTTCGACAATCGCGGCTGTCCCGTGCCTCAGTTGCTCAACCTTGCTCCCAAGGGAGACCTGCGCATGTCGGTCAATCCCAGCGCCAACGGCGGCGAGTTGTTGAAGCCGCTGGTGCTGCCGGACTTCCGCGACTACGCCGTAAAGTGCAATGTGCCTTGCGCCACAAATGAGGTCTCGGCCACAAAGATCCTCGGYGACTACCTCCGCGACGTCATCCGCTACAACGCCGGCAATCGCAACTTCCGCATCTTCGGCCCCGATGAGACCGCCTCCAACCGCTTGCAGGATGTCTACCAGGCCACGCCGAAACAGTGGGAGGGTGAGCTGCTTCCCGTCGATGAGAATCTCGCCGCCGATGGCCGCGTGCTCGAAGTGCTGTCAGAGAATCTCTGCCAGGGCTGGCTCGAAGGCTATCTCCTTACCGGCCGTCACGGCTTCTTCTCCTGCTACGAGGCTTTCATCCACATCATCGACTCGATGTTCAACCAGCATGCCAAGTGGCTGAAGGCGTGCAAAGAGCTACCCTGGCGCAAGCCCATCGCTTCGCTGACCTATCTGCTCAGCTCGCACGTCTGGCGGCAAGACCACAACGGCTTCTCGCACCAGGACCCCGGCTTTATCGACCACGTCGCCAACAAGCAGAGCGAGGTGACGCGCATCTACTTTCCGCCCGATGCCAACTGCCTGCTCTCGGTCGGCGACCACTGCCTGCGCTCCCGCAACTACATCAACCTCATCATCGCCGGGAAGCAACCGGCACACACCTATCTCAATATGGATGAGGCAGTGCGTCACTGCACCGAAGGTCTCGGTATCTGGGCATGGGCTTCCACCTGTGCGCCGGAGGAGAAGCCGGACGTCATCCTCGCCTGCGCCGGCGATGTTCCCACCATGGAGGCGCTGGCCGCTGTGACGGTGCTGCGAAACTGGGCGCCAGCCCTCAAGATCCGATTCGTCAACATCGTCGATCTCTTTACGCTGGAGACGCCCGGAGAACATCCTCACGGCATCGACGACGAAAACTTCGAGAGGATCTTCGATCAGGAAAGCCCGATCGTCATGGCCTTCCACGGCTACCCAACCGTGGTGCACAAGCTCACCTACAAGCGCYGCAACCACGCCAGCTTCCACGTCCACGGCTTCCGCGGGGAAGGCACCACGACGACACCGTTCGATATGACGGTGCTCAACCAGATCGATCGCTTCTCACTTGCGCTCGACTGCGTCAGGTATGCACTACCCGAAGACTACGACCGCGTTCGCCAGCTCCACAGCGAAAAGATGCAGGAGCACAAACTCTACGTCGCGGAACACGGCGAAGATATGCCGGAAGTGAGGGATTGGAAGTGGACTAGTTAGTTGAATGGTTGAAAAACGTTGAATGGTTGAATAGTGGCGGAGATGGGCGAGCAGCAAAGTTTGCCACACCATTCAACTATTCAACAAATCAACTATTCAACCACCGCGCGATAGCGCGGTTGCAGACCTCTGGCTGTTCCTCAAACGGAAGATGTCCGACGCCATGCAGCACCAGCAGCTCGGCGTGATGCATCTCCTTTGCCAGCAGCTGTGCCGAAGGCAGGCTGACGGCGCGGTCGCGGTCGCCCCAGATCAGCAGTGCCGGAACATCGGCCAGCCGGTTCAGGACTTTCTTGAGGCCGCGCATGTCGCTGCCCCAGGAGCGCACGATCGCCAGAAGGTGATCCATGGTTCCGGGGATGCTGAGGTGCTCGGTGTAGCAGGCCAGCGTTCCGTCAATGATTCGCGAGGGCTCGCCGTACATGCGGCGCAGGGCGGCACGGTGCACCAGACCCGGCCACTGCGGAACGCGGCGTCCCAACCAGGCGCCTACCGGAGTGGAGAAGAAGCGTGCATTGCGCGCTCCGTGTCCGCAGAACGGGTTTGCCGGAGCGAAGAGCACCAGCTTGCCGACACGGTTCGTGTGTCGCGCGGCCAGCATCATCGCCAGCGCTCCGCCGTGCGAGTGTCCGGCGATATCGGCTTCGTCCAGACCAAGGGCATCCATCAGGCGTGCGATCCGGTCGGCGGTAGCCTCCAGGCTCGCGTCCAGGCCTGCGACCCGCTGGCTCTTCCCCATGTTGAAGAGATCTACGGCGTAGACCGTGGAATGGCGCGCCAGATCCTTAAGGTTCCGCCGCCAGGTCTGTCCGTCGGCCAGCAACCCGTGCAGCAGCAACAGCGGACGCCCCGTTCCGGCAACGCGATAGTGCACCGCGATACCGTCAACGACGACCTCTTCTTCACGGATATTGAGTGCTGCAGACACGGCCCTCTGTGCGTCCCTTCATTCAAACTGCGGGTCTTTCCCTGACACAGACGGCACGGAAGTCCCAACGCTCCATGTTACAGGACTGTTACAGGGAGGTGAAGGTTGCATTGCGGGATTTAATCTTAAAGTGTTCCCAGGCGGGAACGGGGAGGGACAGGAGTGCCAACCGAGAAGCTCACCGAACTTTCAGCCCAAGACCGTCAGGAGGCGATCGCCTCCCTGCAGACCTACGCCGAGCAGAATCTGGCCGAACCGCTCAATACGCTGGCGGCGGGTTTACTACTGGATTTTTTCCTGGAAGAGATCGGGCCCCTGGTCTACAACCGCGGTGTCGCCGACGCCCAGCAGCGCATGCAGCACAAGCTGATGGACCTCGACGGAGAGCTACACGCCGACGCCTTTCAGTACTGGCCTTCGCGCACCCAGAAGCGTCGCCCGGGCCGTTAAGCCGTAAGGGCTGTTAAAAGCGAATACCCCATCACCCGCGGAGGTGGTATGGGGTATTCGAGTGCAGCTTTGACGGTTTTGCTCTTCGTTACGTTGAGGGAAAAGCGGGGCATCGGAAAAACCTCCAATTACCCCCAAGCAGATATTGCAACAAACTTCAGGTATGGCAATGCAGCGATTCCACCGTTCTACTACTGCAACAACAACTCCACTGCCTGGGTGATCGTTGTTCCTTCCGGCAGGGCTTTGAATTCTGAGTGCTCTGACTGCTGCTGGCGATTGATGGTTTTGAAGAAGATCGCCCGTCCATCAAAGCGGGTCTGCATCTTCGCAACCTTCCAGATGGATGGAGCTACCTCCTCCCGTATGGTGCTGAAGCTGCTGCCGCTGCGAAGCGTGGCCAGCAGACCCATGCCGAAGCTCACGTCTTTCTCCAGGCGGCCATCGAGCTGGTGCAGGCGGAACTCACGTTCGTCCACCAGCACCGTGCCATGCATCGCGTGCATGACACGCTCTTCGAAGCTCTTTGGGGTGTACTCCGGATTAGGACGGTAGGCGATGCGGGTGGTGTCGTCTGCACTCGCAGCATCTGGTCGGCGGCCTGGGCGGTACCGGCCATTGGAACCGACAACGTGATACAAGCAGCGAACTTTACGAACCAGAGCTTCATGGCAGCACCTTTGTCTCGACTGCCATTGTTATCCCGGTTAACTTCCGGCTATCCGTTTTCCAGACGACAAAGTGAAGTTCGTGTTCCTTATCGGGAAATTCAGGAGCGCTCGCGGTACGTCGTGCGCGCTTTCTCGATGGCCTTGTAGTTCTTTTCCGCCCACGTCCACACGCTGCAAAAGGCCTCTCCTAGGCTGCGGCCCAGCACCGTCAGCGTGTACTCCACCTTTGGTGGAATGACCGGATGCACCGTTCGTGTGACAAATCCGTCGGCCTCCATCTGCCGCAGCGTTTGCGTCAGCATCTTCTGGCTTACGCCATTGACCAGCTCTGCCAGTTGAGTGAAGCGCAGCGTACCATGCTGATCCAGGACTTCGAGAGTCAGCAGCGTCCACTTGTCGGCGACACGGGCGATGGTCTGTTGCACCAATGCATCCAGGTCAGGGTGTGGGGAAGACTTTCCGTMCGGCGACTGGAAGRCCAGGGCGGCTTTCGGTTTCTTCTTTGAGGATTTTGCGGGAGCCATATTACTTACCTCACGGTAACTGACATACGAAAAAGTGCCTACTTCCCAAAAGAGAGTGGCACTCCTACAGTAACTCAAGAGGGAGCATACCCATGAAGGTCACAGGAAACACGATTCTGATTACAGGCGGCGGCTCCGGTCTTGGCCGCGGTCTCGCCGAAGCCTTTCACAAGCGCGGCAATACCGTCATCATCGCCGGCCGCCGCAAAGAGGTGTTGGACCAGGTTGCTGCGGCGAACCCAGGTACCGTTGGGGTGCAGCTCGATGTGCAGAGCGAGGCTTCCATCAATGCCTTCGCCGCGGAGCTGACGGCAAAGTATCCCGCTCTGAATGTGCTCATCAACATGGCCGGCATTATGAAGACCGAACAGGTCATCGATCCCAAGGCAGCAGAGGAGACCATCAACACCAACCTCCTGGCGCCGATTCGGCTGACCGCCGCACTTCTGCCCACACTGCAGAAGCAGCCGAGTGCGACGATCATGAATGTCAGCTCCGGGCTTGCCTTCACGCCGCTCGCGCTGACGCCGACCTACTCGGCCACCAAAGCTGCGATCCACTCCTGGTCGCAGTCGCTGCGCTACCAGTTGAAGGGCGGCAGCGTCGAGGTTCTGGAACTGGCTCCGCCCTATGTGCAGACGGAGTTGCTTGGACCGCATCAGAAGAGCGATCCCCGCGCTATGCCTCTGGATGCCTTCATCGACGAGACCATGCAGATTCTGGAAACCCAGCCGCAGGCAAAGGAGATCCTGGTGAAGAACGTCCATCCGCTACGCTTCGCCGGCGACTTCAACGCCGAAAAGTTCGACGCCTGGTTCGAGCAGTTCAACACCCTGCTCGCCGGGCACTAAGGAAAACTAGGGCGTATCGACATATTCACTTCCGCTGCGGGAGAGTTTTTGTTGCAGTTTTTGCATGGGAGTATTGCGCTACGAGCTGACCGATGCTCAGTGGAATCGGATAGAAGGGTTGTTGCCAGGCCGAGCGGGTCATGTGGGCCGTCCTG
>NZ_JBFRCY010000352.1:0-6287 GCF_052113305.1 Terriglobus sp. YAF25 | reverse complement strand
ACGCAGGAAGACCTGAACAAAGGTCTATCGATCACGAAACTGGAGACCGACTCCAAAGAACGCATCGCCGCCGGCGAACAACGGATCCGCGAACTCGAACTATCCCTCGAAGCCGAACGCATCCAGATCGAAGCCTTCAAAGCCCAGGCCCAATCAATGCAGTCATAGAGCGGGCATCATCACTGGGTGCCCCATATCTGGCGGCCTTGTCGCCAGATGTGGGCAATCGCGCAACGCGCGATCCGTCTTCCCCAAGTTTTCCCCAAAGCCCACGGACGGCTTCCTCAGTCCGGCCCTTTCAATCCTTGGAGACCAACCCATGTCAGAAGACCTGCAACCGCAGGAACAACTCGCCGCGCCCGAAGACATCTCGGGTGAAATCGCTCCAGAGTCGGCGGCTGGAGACAACGAACCGCAACCCCCGGAAGAGACACCTCGTCCTCACAAAGGCGGATTCCAGCGCCGCATCGACAAGCTCACCCGTGAGAAGTCCGATGCGGAACGCGCAGCCGAGTTCTGGCGCACTGAAGCGCTGCGAACCAGGCAAGACCCCGCAGCCGTGAACGACGGCAAACCCTCTCCCGATCACTTCGAGACCCAGGCCGGGTACCTCGAAGCGCTGACCGACTGGAAGGTCGAGCAGCGTGAACGAGCCCACGAAGCCCGTCATCAGCAACAGCAGGAGGTTCATCGCCGGCAGGCACAGCAGGACAACTTCCTCGCGCGCGAAGACGGCTTTCGCGATGCAGCGCCAGACTACGACGCCGTCATCGCGCAGGCCATCGCGAGCGACACCCCCATGTCGCCCGCACTGTGGACTGAAGTGCAGGACCACGAACACGGCCCTGCACTTCTCTACTACCTCGCGCAAAATCCTGCCGACGCCGAACGACTCGCCGCGATGAGCTCCAATCAGGTGGCGCGTGAAATCGGACGACTCGAAGCGCGGTTCGTTCCCTCAGCCGATACGCCGCGGCAGCAACGCGCGGCGGCACCCGTGACCAGGGCCCCCAAACCTCCCTCCTTAGTAGGCAGGTCGACACGCACCTCCGAGAAGGATCCCTTCTCCGACGACATGTCCCCCGAAGAGTGGAGAACTTACCGGGCCAAACAGTTCCCCAACCTGCGCTAGAGCACGTATCGACATATCGGTGTTGTCAGAATTTTTCCCCAACCTTACCCACCCTAGCGTTGCGAGGGCGGGGCACCCAGGTAGGGAAACAACTCCCCATGTAGATACCGCTAAACGCACGTAACGGAACAGGAGAGATAGACCAACGTGGCGAATCAGCTTCTCACCATCAACATGATCACCAATGAGGCCCTCGCGGTTCTCGAGAACCAGCTCACCGCAGCCAAGTACATCAACCGCCAGTACGACGACTCCTTCGGCCGCTCCGACGCGAAGATCGGCGACACGCTGAACATCCGCAAGCCTCCGCGTTACATCGGCCGCACCGGCCAGGCCATCAGCATTGAAGACTCGGTCGAGACCTCGGTGCCCTTGGCCCTGACCACGCAGCGCGGTGTCGATATCCAGTTCAGCTCTTCGGATCTGGCGCTGCGTATCGACCAGTTCTCTGAGCGCTTCATCAAGCCCGCCATGGTGCAGGTGGCCAACGCCATCGACCTCGACGTGCTCATCCTGATGAAGAACACGACCTGGAACTCCGTCGGCGTCCCCGGCACCGCACTCACCAGCGGCGATATTCTGCTCGATGCCGGTGCGCTGCTCGATGACAACGCAACTCCGCGCGGCGACCTGCGTTCAGCCGTCTTCGGCGCACGCAGCTCCGCCAACGTCATCAAGGGCTTGAAGTCGATCTTCAACGACGGCAAGCGCATCAGCGACCAGTACAACACCGGCAACCTTGGGCCTCTGTACGGCTTCAAGACCAGCATGGACCAGAACGTGATCAAACACATCGTCGGTCCTCTCGGTGGCACACCGCTGGTCAACGGAGCCAACCAGACCGGCAACTCACTCACCACCGATGGCTGGACCGCTGCCGCGGCCAACCGTCTGAAGAAGGGAGATGTCTTCACCATCGCCGGCGTCTTCGCGGTCAATCCGGTCAGCCGTCAGACGACGACCCAGTTGCAGCAGTTCGTCGTCGTCGCGGACGTGAACTCCGATGCCGCGGGCAATGCCACCATCCCCATTGCTCCAGCCATCACGCCCACCGGCCAGTTTCAGAACGTGACCGTTGGTCCAGCGGACAACGCGGCCCTTACGATCGTCGGTACTTCCGGCGCCGTGACGGAACAGAACGTAGCCTTCCATCGTGACGCCTTCACGTTGGCCTGTGCCGACCTTCCGCTTCCCGGCGGTGTCGACATGGCCGCACGTAAGAGCGATCCGCAGACCGGTCTCTCCGTTCGCGCGGTGCGCGCCTACAACATCACCACGGATCAGTTCCCGCTTCGCCTCGACATCCTCTACGGCATCGCGGCTCTGTATCCCGAGTGGTCATGCCGCATCCAGGCTTAATCCGGCAGGGGCGGGGAGCAATCTCCGCCCCACTTTTTTCAAAGAGCGTCTTCATCACCTCTTATCCGAGGTACGGCTCTGGGTGCCCCATGTCCCGCGTTTGGGACGTGAGTATTCGAGCGAAGCTCGAACCGCCGTTTGCTCCTTCTCTCACCGATATTCCCAGGAACCCCCTTTGACCTATCCCAAGTACAAGTACCACGCGACCGAACCTCCCATCGTGGTTCACACCCGCGAAGAAGAATCCGCGCTCGGCAATGCATGGACGAATTCTCCTGCTGACCACGGCATCATCACCTGCCCATCCGCCGAACAGATCGACGCAACTGTGACGCCGCCAATCGCCAACTTCACACCACAACGCCGCAAACGCCGCACAACACAGGAGTAGAAGATGACCGCCCGCGATCTCATTAAAGGAGCCCTGCGTCTGATCGGTGTCATCGGCAGCGGGCAGGAGCCTTCCGCCTCCGAAGCCGCCGACGCCCTCGTAAGCCTGAACAGCCTGATCAGCACCTGGCGCACGGAACGCCTGATGGTCTTCGCCATCATGCCGCACAGCTTCCCGCTCGTGGCAGGCAAGAAGACCTACACCATGGGCCCAGGCGGAGACTTCGATACCGTTCGCCCCACGCGCATCGAGAAGGTGACACTCATCTACAACCAGGGCAGCAATCCGCCGCTCAATCTGCCCGTGCCGATCCTCAACATCGATCAGTACAACGCCTTCAGCGTTCCTGATACCACCAGCACCCTTCCGCAGTTCGTCTACATCGACAACGAATACCCGCTGCGCAACCTCTTCCTTTATCCCATTCCCAGCCTCGTCAACGCACTCAACCTCTACACCTGGGAACAGCTGACGCAGATCGCCACACTCGACGACGACATCACGCTGCCCGACGGCTACGATCGCGCTCTTCGCTACGGACTCGCCGTCGATCTCGCACCGGAGTACGGCATCGATCCACTGCCGACCGTCATTCAACGTTCGGTCGACGCCAAGGCCTCCGTCATGGCGCTCAACAACACCTACGTTCCGTTGTTGAAGAGCGATGCTGCCGTCACCGGCGCGCCCAACGGTTTCAACTACCTGACCGGTGACTCCGGCAATCAAGGGAACTGATGCAGCTCAAAGGATTCGTCAGCGGCGCCTACAAGCTGCAGAGCACCAACATCAACTGTCAGCGATGCGTAAACCTCTATCCCCAGCTCGATGAATCCGGCACCGGCAAAAACGTTGCTTCCCTGCTCGGCACGCCCGGGCTGAAGACCTTCGCCACACTCGATGCGGGCGAACATCCGGTGCGCGGCATGCTCACCACATCCAAAGATGGCCGCCTCTTTGCCGTTACCAGCACCACATTGTGGGAGGTGATGAGCGACGGAACCAGCATCAGCCGCGGCACGTTGAACTCCTCCGCCGGCTTTGTCGGCATTGCGGACAACGGCGGACAGTTGATGCTGGTCGATGGACCGAACGGCTACACCTACGACCTCGCAGCCAACACGCTGACATCGCTCGCGGACTTCGAAGCGAAYGGCGGCGGCAGCACCGTCACCTTTCTCGATGGCTACTTCCTCTTCACCCGGCCCAGGTCGCAGGTCTTCGTCATCACGCAGCCCTACTCGACCGACATCGACTGGACGATGTTTGCCTCTGCCGAAAGCTCGCCCGACGGCCTGCTCGTTGCACTCGCCGACAAAGAGCTCCTCTGGCTCTTCGGCACCAGCAGCGTCGAGGTCTGGTACGACTCCGGCGACGCCACCTTCCCCTTCCAGCGCACGCAGGGCGGCGTCATCCAGTTCGGTCTCGCCGCTGCCAGAACTCCAGTACGCCTTGCAAACACCATCGCCTGGCTCGGCAAGAATGAGCAGGGCCAGGGCATCGTCTACATGGCAAATGGCTTGGCGCCGCAACGCATCTCCACACACGCAATAGAACAAGACCTCGCCACCTACAGCACCATCGCCGACGCCACCGGCTACAGCTAGACTACGCCACCGGCAAGCTCTACATCCTCGACCGCTTCTCGTTGAACGATGCAGGCACGCGGATCACTCGCATCCGTAGCACACCGTTTGTGAGCGATGAGCTGAAGAACATCTTCTTCTCGAAGTTCTGGCTGGACATGGAAGTTGGACTCGGAGCCGATGGCGTTCCCATCGGTACGCCCGAGCCGCAGCTGATGCTGCGGTGGTCCGATGACGGCGGCCACAAATGGTCCGGCGAATACTGGCGCGGACTCGGAGCACGCGGCGATACCTATAAACGTGTGATGTGGTGGAGACTCGGCAGAACCCGCCAACGCGTCTTCGAGATCAAGATCACCGATGATGTGCTCGTTGCCATCAACGATGCCTTCATCGAGATGAAAGGAGGCGTCAGCTAGAGCATTTCTCCTCTTGCCGGGTATCCCGGAAGGAGCGTGCAGCGGCATTTTCATTGCGGAAAACGCCCATAGATACATAAGCCCCGCACTACACCTACAGGAGAAATGCTCCAATGCCGCAGAATCCCGACAGCCTCTCCGGTGCCCCTATCTCTACGCCTCTCTTCAGCGCCGACGGCCTGGTCTCACAGCAATGGGCACTCTGGTTCCAGAAGCTCGTCTACCGCGTCGGCGGCGGCAGCAGTACGCCTCTCAGTCAGATCAGCTCGGATGTTGCCGCGCTCCAGACCCATGTAGCAACCGCGGAAACAAACATCACTGCACTGCAAACCGGCGTTGCCGACCTCAACACTCGCGAGCTCGCGGACCGTGCAGACATCAACACACTGCAAACAACAGTCGGCGCTGACAGCGGTACATGGGCACCAACCCTGATTGGCGCAGCCGAAACCGGTGCCGTGAACTATGCGGGCTGGTGGAAGTCGATTGGCGAAGAGCTCTTCTGGGAGGTTGAGATCGATGCCACCGTAGGCACCGTCACTTTCACGGCAGCGCAGATCACCAACATGCCCCAACCCACCACCCGTCCAGGCGCCTTCGCCGCAGTCAACACCAGCGCCTACGCCGACTACGGCAACGGCATGGTCGCCGGCAACACAGCTTACCTGCCCAACTTCACCCTGACCTCTGCCAAAGCAATTTTCAGCGGACGGTATGTGAAGTGATTACCTTTCAGACCGAACGCCTCGCCGATTGCTGTCACGAGATGGAGCCGCTCTTCCCCTTGCACTACGCCGAAACGGGCGAGCTGGAGGGTGGCATCGACATGGCATGGGAACAGTACTTCGCCATGGAGCAGGCCGGCATGCTCTTCCTTCTCACTGCTCGCTACGACGGCAAACTCGTCGGCTACTTCGTCGGTATCGTCATGCCCAATCTGCATAACCGCAAACGCCTCGCCGCCGTCAGCGACATGTACTTCCTTCATCCTGATCATCGCGGTCACGCCGGTATCCGCATCTTTCGCGAGGTGGAACAAGCCTGGCGCGCGATGGGCGTTGAGYTCGCCACCATCACCTGCAAAGTCTCACGCAACTACGCAGCCTTATTCGAGCGCCTGGGATGGCGGCTCGAAGAAAAAGTCTTTATCAAGGAGCTTTGATCCATGTCCTTTGCATCAAGCCTCATCGGCGCTGGCATCGGCGGCGTCACCAAAGGGATTGGCTCGCTGATCGCCGGCAACTCCCAGGCGGATGCCTACCGCGACGCAGCCAATCAGGCAAATAACAAACTCACCGATACCTATAACCAGATCCGCACCGACTACACACCTTATACCTCAGTCGGCACGAACGCAGCGAATAAGCTCAACACCTACCTCAATACTCCGCAGACATTCAAAA
>NZ_JBFRCY010000351.1:0-6666 GCF_052113305.1 Terriglobus sp. YAF25 | reverse complement strand
CCGTATCTCCATCCCGGTCGGTGGCTACCGTGCGGCCTTTGAATTTCTCGCTCCTCCCAAACTGGAGGATGCTGCGGTTGCTCCGTCTGCGGAGATGGTGCCTGCCAGCCTGGAACCCGAGCAGCAGGTTCCAGCACCCATCGTCCACGTAAGCCAGAGCCCTGCTCGGCGCAATCGACGAGTCATCCTCACGCTCGGCATTGTCTTCGCCATCCTCTTTGCGCTAATCGGGATCCGGTTTTACAGCGCTCGTCCCCATGGCGCCGTGCAACAGTTCTGGTCGCCGCTGGTCACCGCAAGCTCTCCGGTGCTGCTCTCTGTCGGAAGCAATGCCGTCTACCGGCTCTCAGAGAGTTTCTCGGACAACTATGTTAAGGAACACCATCTGGAAGCCTCCGGCATGGAGTTCTTCCCCACGCTCGATCCTCATCAGACCGTCGACTCCGCCGGCCTGCATGCCGCGCCGGACAGCTTTGTCGCGCTTGGCGATGTCGCTGCTGTTGCGGAGATCACGCGTACGCTGACCGGCTTAAACAAGCCGCAGCAGATTCGCTTCTCGAACGACATCTCCTTTGCCGAGGTCCGCAGCAATCCCACCGTCTCCATCGGCGGCTTCAATAACCAGATGACGCGGGAGTTCACCAAGAAGCTGCGCTTTACCCTGACCAGCCGCAACCGTATCGATGATCATCTCAACCCCGGCCAGAGCTGGCTGCTCAACGCATCCAACGACTCGCACGACACCGAAGACTATGCGCTAATCACCCGTCTACTCTCGGGCAACGCTACCGGGCCGTTCCTCAGCCTTGCCGGCATGGGACAATATGGCACTCTGGCCGCGACTGACTTCGTCTGTGATGACGAGTCCATCAAGAGACTCGCCAGGCTTGCACCCAACTGGCAGCGCCAGAACCTGCAGGTCGTGCTCCGCATCAAGGTCGTGGACTATAAGGCGGTCTCGACAGAGATTGTCGCCGTTCACACCTGGTAATCTCCCCACACCCGGCAATCCTTCTGAGGCACTCTTACGGGAGGCCGATGCGGCTCTCTACCGGGCGAAGAATAAAGGCTACGTACACCGTATAAGGTCAGCCTCTGGCCCTTCATGCGACGTAGTCGCAGATCAAGACAGTAAGGTCGTCATTCTGGTTAGGAGACCATCGCCGGATTGACGCAATGATGTGATCGGCGGCTTCGGCACAGGTTCGATCTGCAGTATCGCGCACTAACGCGCAAAGGCGATCCTTGCCAAACTCTATCTTCTCAGCATCTTCAGCTTCGAGGATCCCGTCTGTGTAGAGCACGAAACGGTCCCCCGGCTGAATGGGAACACTCATGGTCTGATACTGCGCAAAGTTGAACGCGGCGAGCATGAGCCCGTTCTCTTCAATTTCGATCGTCGCACCCTGACGAAGAAGAAGCATTGGAGGATGAGCCGCAGCAGCATATCGCAGTTCCCGTTCGGCCGCACTCAGGTAGACATATCCCGCCGTAACGAACTGGTTCTGAGTATTCCCGCAAAGAACAGCGTTCATACCAGAGAGAAGCTCCGCAGGAGTACGTGCGTTCTCATGTTGCGTGGTAATGGCGAGTTTAACCATGGAGGCGATCAGCGCTGCGGGAACACCATGACCCGACACGTCAGCAATCAGCAACCCAGCCTCGTCGTCACTTGCAACCACATACTCGTAAAAGTCACCGGCGACCGAGGTCATAGGAACGTACCGGGCTGCGACCTGAAATCTTTTGGAGACAGGAAAGGAAACAGGCAGCAATGAGAGTTGGATTCGCTGCGCAATCTCAAGCTCTTTCTGGATGACAGATAACTGCTGTTCTTTTCCAAGAGCCCTGCGCCCTGCAACGATACCGAGGCAGGCGAGCAAAACCACAAAGCCGAAGGGCTCTATGTCGTCATACCGTCCGAAGAACTCGCCCAGATTACCGTAGAGCGCGCACCCGATAAAGAGTAGAAGTCCTCGTCCAGCCCGCCCAAGCAGATTCAGCTCCCGGAAAAAGAAAAACGCCGGGATAGGAACCAGAAACCCGACCGCTGTATAAATTCGCCAAAAGACAGGAGGTCGCAGGCCCAGCTCCCAAATAAGCTGATACTTCATCCACAAGCGGCCGCCATAAAGCAAGGCAAGCAGCGCAAACCATAGAAGTAAGGGATCAAACCGGCGGCGCAACAGCGCGAATAAGCTCGATACCACCCCGACGCTGCTGATGGCCGCTCCCAGAAAAAGGTAGATCTGGGCGTGGTTGAAGATTCGCAATACTTCACTTCTCGCGAGTTGCGGATCGGGCTGAAACATGCGCGCCCATCATCTTATCTGATCCATAGAGCAATCACGGCGCCATAACGCACTCAACCCCAACCGGTGTAGGTTGAGGTTGAGCGGTTTGATACGGCGACGCTGTTATTTATGCGAGATCAAAACGATCGAGGTTCATTACCTTGTTCCAGACTCCAACGAAGTCCTGAACAAACTTCCCGTGCGCGTCTTCGCTGCCATAGACCTCAGCCAGAGCCCGGAGCTGGGCATTGGAACCGAAGATCAGATCGGCTCGTGTTGCTGTCCACCTGACCTTCCCGGTCTTGCGGTCGCGTCCTTCGAACATATCGTTGGCGTCCGAGGTCGACTTCCACAGCGTTCCCATATCAAGCAGATTGATGAAGAAGTCGTTGGTTAGCGCCTCGGGCCGCTCGGTGAAGACGCCATACTTGGTCTGCCCGAAGTTGGCATTCAGCGCGCGCATGCCACCCACGAGAACCGTCATCTCAGGCGCGGTCAGCGTGAGCAACTGGGCCTTATCCAGCAGAGCGATCTCGGCCGGAATGCCACTGCCATTGGTATAGGAGCGGAAGCCATCCGCGGCCGGCTCCAGCACAGCGACAGACACCACATCGGTCTGCTCCTGTGAGGCATCCGTGCGTCCCGGAGTAAAGGGGACGGTCACGCTGACGCCGGCATTTCTCGCGGCCTGTTCGACACCTGCATTGCCAGCCAGGACGATGAGATCGGCAAGCGAGATCTTCTTTCCTCCGGCCTGTGAGCCGTTGAAGTCGCTCYGAATGCCTTCGAGCACCTTCAGGACCTTCGCCAGTTGCTGCGGCTGATTTACCGCCCAGTCCTTCTGCGGGGCAAGGCGAATTCGCGCACCGTTCGCGCCACCTCGCTTATCGGAGCCACGGAAGGTAGATGCTGAAGCCCAGGCAGTGGAGACCAGTTCCGGGATCGACAGCCCCGAAGCCAGCACCTTCTGCTTGAGAGACGCAACATCCTGCTCATCCACAAGCACGTGATCGACCGCGGGAACCGGATCCTGCCAGATCAGCTCTTCTGCCGGAACCTCCGGCCCGAGGTAGCGTGCCCGCGGACCCATATCGCGATGCGTCAGCTTGAACCACGCACGCGCAAACGCGTCAGCGAATGCAGCCGGATTCTCGTAAAAGTGCCGCGAAATCTTTTCGTAAACCGGATCTAAGCGCAGCGAAAGATCAGTGGTTAGCATCGCCGGTGCATGGCTCTTGGACGGGTCGTGGGCGTCCGGTACGGTGCCGTTACCCGCGTCTCCTTTTGGCTTCCACTGGTGGGCGCCGCCGGGGCTCTTGGTCAGTTCCCACTCGAACTTGAAGAGGTGCTCAAAGAAATCATTGCTCCACTTCGTGGGAGTCTTGGTCCATGTCACTTCCAGGCCGCTGGTAATCGCGTCGCCGGCAATGCCGCTGGCGTAAGCGCTCGTCCAGCCCAGCCCCTGCTCTTCAATCGGAGATCCCTCTGGCTCACGTCCCTGATGGTGAGACGGAGCTGCACCGTGAGTCTTTCCGAAGGTGTGACCGCCTGCGATCAACGCAACGGTCTCTTCATCGTTCATCGCCATACGGCCGAAGGTCTCGCGAATGTCACGCGCAGCCGCGACTGGGTCTGGCTTGCCCTCAGGTCCTTCCGGGTTGACGTAGATCAGGCCCATGGTCGTTGCGCCGAAAGGATTGGCGAGATCGCGCTCTCCGGAATAACGCTTGTCCGTGCCCAGCCAGGTCGTTTCCAGTCCCCAGTTGACGTCGAGATCCGGCTCCCATACATCCGCACGGCCACCTGCGAAGCCCAAGGTCTTGAAGCCCATGGATTCAAGAGCGACATTACCTGCAAGAATCATCAGGTCAGCCCAGGAGATCTTCCTGCCATATTTCTGTTTGATCGGCCACAACAGACGGCGCGCACGGTCAAGGTTGACGTTGTCAGGCCAGCTATTGAGAGGAGCAAAGCGCTGCTGTCCCCTGCCGCCGCCGCCGCGACCGTCTCCGGTACGATAGGTGCCTGCGCTGTGCCATGCCATGCGAATAAACAACGGGCCGTAATGACCGAAGTCGGCCGGCCACCAGTCCTKCGAGTCCGTCATCAGTGCGAGAAGATCCTTCTTCAGTGCTGCATAATCCAGGCTCTTGAACTCTTCCGCATAGTTGAAATCCTCGCCCATGGGATCGGACAGAGACGAGTGCTGATGCAGCAGATTCAGGTTCAACTGGTTCGGCCACCACTCACGATTCGTTGTCCCGGGGCTGCTGCCGTGATGAAAGGGGCACTTTGCTTCGGTTGCCATGGGTCTCTTCTCCTTCTTGAACGCTTCTGTTCGCTCATCGCATCTGGCGCGATGGAAGACTCCTGCGTTGGGTTGCAGAGGCTGTCACTCCTTATACGCCCGATCCGTTGTTGTTTTCTTCAGCCGCGTGTAAAACACGCACGCCATTCGCTCTTGTCGTTCTCGACCAGATGACTGTAGCACCCGGGGGATCTATAGCTCCAATACATATTTCCCATCCGGAGTATAGTTATCTCCTATGGAGTTTCATCAATTGCGCTACGTCTGCGCCATCGCCGAAACAGGCAGTTTCAGCCGCGCCGCGGAGCGCTGTCAAGTCGCGCAGCCATCGCTCTCACAGCAGGTTCTTAAGCTCGAGGATGACCTGGGGGCAAAGCTCTTTGACCGGCTGGGACGGAGCGTCCGCCTCACCGAGGCCGGCCACGCGTTCGTGCCTCACGCCCGCTCTATCCTCAACCAGATGGAGGCGGCTCGAGCGACCGTGGCTGATAAATCCGCTGATGTCCGTGGCAGCGTGGCGGTCGGCGTCATCCCAACGATTGCGCCGTTCCTGATGCCGCGCTACACAGCTGCCTTTGCAAAAAGATACCCTGAAGCCAATCTGCGCATTGTGGAAGAGATGACACCCGTACTGGTGGAAAGCCTACGGAATCTCTCGATCGATATCGCGGTTCTGGCCCTGCCGCTGCGCCACAAGGATCTGGAGCTCTTCCCTCTCCACACCGAACCACTCTTCGCTGTGTTGCCCAAGGATCATCCTCGCGCCGAAGCGAAATTGCTCTCTCTGAAAGAGCTGCGTGGCGAATCCTTTGTCATGTTGCGCGACGGTCACTGCTTTCGCGACCTCAGTATTGCCGCCTGCACGCATGCTCACGTCACACCGCGCATAGCCTTCGAGAGCGGCCAGTTCAGCAGTCTTATCGGAATGGTCGCCGCCGGAGTAGGTATCTCGCTCCTTCCGGAGATGGCCATCGACCGCAACCCCGGCTGCCGCTACATCCGTGTCAGCGATGCGCGTGCCACACGGACGATCGTTGCCGCCGTTCTGCGAGGACGCAGTTTTAACCGCATTCAGCAGGCATTTCTCGCGGGGATCCAAAAGTAAAGGCGTGGTCGGCAAATAACATTCGCAGACCACGCCGCAGCACCGGCCTTAGAACTGAAACACGAGACCTGCGGATGGGACCATCATCTGGGAAAACTTATCAGGACGCGATACTCCTAAAGAGAAGTCCGGAGCTTTATACAGAAAGTTCTTTGCCTGAGCACGGACAGCGAGTTGACGGGTAATGGGAATATCGACTCCGCCTCCAAACATGATGGCATTCGCAGTCTGCCTGGGAATGAACGTCGTGTCCCGTGGATCGAATAACAGCACACCGCCTCCAACCATCGCATAGGATTTGAAGCGCTTCGTAAGTGGATTGGGAGATTGATTACGGCCGAACCTGTTGCGGCATGGACATTGGTCCTTAGCGACAACAAGGTACTCGATGTCTCAAACTTCTGCGTATTCCGGAAAAAATCGTACTCCACCTCCGCCCCTAGAAACCTGCTGAAGTTAAAGCGGTAGCCCACCATGCCACCGCCGGATGAGGTCGGTCTATAGGTCACTCCCTGCACGGTCACCTTCCGCGTGAATACGCCGCTTCCCTGTACCGTGATCTGATGTCTTGCGATGGACTGTCCTGCTTCCGTCGCCTGCGCCATGGCAAACACGTTCGACATCAGCGCAAAGATCACGGCACATTTCACCTTGTTCATCTTATGGACTCCTGACTTTCCCGAAGAATTCTTAGCTTAAAAATTAAATACCTACTAGTAGGTATTTATATACAAAGAAGACCATCCATGCAAATACTCTCTTCCCCCTAAAGAGAAATGCCGCCATTACGGCGGGCTTACACGGAAGTCGATTGAGGAAAAAGAGGGCCGGTCAGAACGCAGCGAGCCCACATACTGACCGGCGAAGGAGAATAACTTGCCATTTGCTACAAACGACAACTACGTTTTGCACCGTGATCGACGGAATGATCACGGAGAAGAGAGAGGTCGGTCACCGCC
>NZ_JBFRCY010000350.1:0-6440 GCF_052113305.1 Terriglobus sp. YAF25 | reverse complement strand
CTGCTGGACTGGATGATGCCCGGCATCGACGGTCCCGAGGTCTGCAGGCAGCTTCGCGCTCGCCAGGAAGGGTCGTACGTTTACCTGACACTGCTTACCTCGCGCCAGGACCGCACCGACGTCATTCAGGGCCTGGAGGCGGGCGCGGATGACTACCTGACAAAGCCATGCAACTCAGACGAGCTGAAGGCTCGCCTGCGCACCGGCCTGCGGATTCTTATGCTCGAAGATAAGCTCGTCGAGGCCCGGGAAGAGATGCGCATGCGAGCCACACACGATGCCCTGACCGGTTTGCTGAACCGCGGGGCGGTGTTGAACTTCATGAAAGCCGAAATGGCCCGCTGCCGGCGCGAGCGCACACCGCTCTCGGTTCTGCTTTGCGATGTCGACCATTTCAAACAGGTCAACGACGCCCATGGACACCTGGTAGGCGATCAGGTCCTTCGTGAGCTGGCTCATCGCCTTAAGGAGGCTATCCGTCCGTTTGATGGAGTGGGCCGCTACGGCGGTGAGGAGTTTGTTGTGGTTCTGAGCGGCTGCGGAAGTGAGCAGCTTCGTCACCGCTCCGGCCACATTCTGGATGCGGTACGGTCAAAGCCGATCGAGACCTCCGCGGGGCCTCTGCACATCACCATCAGCATCGGTGCATTCACCATGGACAGCCCGGAATGGAGCGGCGACGTGGAGTTCCCCCTGGGCCGTGCGGATAGCGCTCTTTACCGGGCGAAGATGAACGGGCGCAACTGCGTTCATTTTGCCGATCATTTGTCGACAAATGATAGTGAACATGTAAGCCTTCCGACTGTATCCTGATACGCGGAGGTTTTAACTGCCTTGCGTCTGCGTCATCTGCTTTCCGCTGCCGTTCTTGTCGCCTCGTTTCTTCCAGCTGCTGCCCAAACCATTGGCGAGTTCATCTTTCAGCCGGGCTCGACCAGTTTTCCTGAGAGCCACGCCTCAACCATCGTGGAATTGAAAGACCACACGCTGATGGCCGCGTGGTTCGGCGGAGCCAGAGAGGGAGCGAACGACGTTGCCATCTGGGGAGCAGTCCGCAGCGCCTCCGGCTGGTCCAAACCCGTCGAACTGGCACGTGAGCCCAATACTCCCTGCTGGAACCCGGTGCTCTTTCATACGAAAGATGGAACACTCTGGCTCTACTACAAGTACGGCAAAGCGCCTGCGGAATGGGCAGCAGCGCGTATGTCCAGCAACGATGAAGGTAAGACCTGGTCAACGGTGGAGAAGCTGCCCGCCGGCCTGATCGGCCCGGTGCGCGCCAAGCCTCTCATCCTGGCCGATGGAACCATCGTCGCCGGCAGCTCGATTGAGAGCGCCGCGGGCTGGGCTGCGTGGATTGAACGCTCGACCGACAACGGCAAAACGTGGGCAAAGATCGGTCCTATTACCGTCCCGGACTCGCTCGACCTGCCGACTGCGGAGTCGAAGGCGGCGCAAGCGCTTGGGAATGTCGCCAAAGGAGAAGGCGTCGACGGAGCCGACGAAAAGCTCTATCCGCCGCCATCCACCAACATTGGCATCATCCAGCCGGCGATTGTGGATATGGGGAAGAAGCATCTTCGCCTGTACGCGCGCAGTCACAGCCAGGCGGCCCGCATCGCAGTAGCCGATTCGATGGATAACGGTGTTACCTGGACACAGGCGCGCTATATCGATCTGCCGAACCCCAGCTCCGGCATCGACGCCGTACGCCTGAGCGACGGCCGCATCGTAATGATCTACAGGGTATTCCTAACCCACCCTAGCGTTGCGAGCGTTCACCCCAGAGAACAAGTTCTCTGGGGACCCCGAGATGGGGCATCCGGCGAAGAAAAATGAGAGAAGCAGATTTCTCCGCTTCGCTGCGAAATGACAAACAAAAAAGCGCTACGCCGTGCGGCGCACACGCTTCACAGCGTCGGCCGCAGGCCGGCCAAGCTCCAGCACGGATTCCCTGAAGCACTCTTCCGCGATGCGGCAGAGCAGCAGCGATTGCTGCCAGCGATCGAACTCCTCACGTGCCTCTGCAACAATGCCTCGCGGAGGCAGCAATTCCGGCGCAAAGGTCAGGAAGGGCTGACGTGTTGTCTCTGATGTCAGGAACCCTCGAAACACGCGTCTCCAGAGAGCGCGGAAGTGTGCGATGCCGGGATGAATATCGATGTCGCCGCTTCCGAGGTTGACCTGCATCGTCTCAGAATCGCCGATACGGCCATGAAGAAAACGCACACTGCCGAGAAGATGCTGCAGAAACGCGACCTTCTCTTCAAAACCGCCAAAGACCATCTCCTGGCCGGTGTACCAGTGCGAGAAGTCTCCGTTGAACTCCAGCATCGGAAAGCGGCGGTGAAATGTCACGGCTCGCCACATATCCTGAAAGAGCGTTGCGCGCCGCGTCTCCACATAGAGCGGCACACTGTACTTGACGGAGGCGTTCAGCACAGCTTCAATCAGGCGCACAGCCACATCATCCTCTTCCAAACCTGTGCCGAGACCGACCGTAACACTTTCCAGACCGGCCAGCCGCGCCTCTGAGGCGAGACGAATGGCGTCGTGCGCACTTTTGATGTGGCCGGTACCGGCTGCTCCGAGACCAAGATTCAGCGCCTGTTCGAGCTCAGGCCCCTGCAGCGGATCGTGAAACTGCACGCCTTCGTAGCCCGCATCGCGAATAGCCTGCATGGCTCCATAGGGGAAGGGACCCATGCCGGGAAGTGCATAGACGGGGAAGTAGCAGCGGAGATGGCGTTGCGGGGTCAAAAGCGCATCCCTCCGGGAAGCGGTTGAGCGGGAATAGTACATCAGCCCGGTGACGGTTGCCTACGGAGAAGGGAGGAATTTTTCCTCATCGGAAAAAGAAAAAGGTGCGCCGGAAAGGCGCACCTTTTTTGATGATTCCGGCCTAATAAATTTTGTTATTGCACATTGAGGGTTACAACGACCGAGTGTGAAAGCGAGCCACTGGTTGAAGTCACCGTATAGGTGTAAGCCCCTGCGGGTGTTCCGAGAGGGTTGGCAGATGGCTTGTTGTCACCGCATCCGATCGCTGCGAAGGTTACGCCGAGCAGTACCAGCAACAGACCAGCCTGCCGCGCGAAGCGGCGTGTGCGTCCAGCAAACACCATCACGATGGCGCCAAATGTGATGCTCAGTGCTATGCCGATCCCAGAGCGGGAGCCAATCGCCACACCGCTCGCGACATTGCGCGTCGTCGTGGTGAAGGTCACGTTCTGTGTTGTCGTGCCGGTCAATGGGAAGTTGGCCGGCGTGTTGCACACCACACCCGGAGCGGGCTTCGTCAGCGCACAGCTAATACTGACCGTTCCGCTGAATCCGCCCATCGCTGTAAAGGTCAGCGGCAGCGTCGCCGTATCGCCAGCCGAAACCGTAAGCGAGACCGATGTACCAGAGCTTCCGGTGGAGGTGAAGTCGGTACCCGCGCCGCTGAGCTGGATCGTGAAGGTCTGTCCTCCATTGGTCTTCAACGTCAACGTTCCGGTACGCGTTCCAACTCCAGTCGGTGTAAAGGTCACGTTCACACCGCAGGTGCTGTTGATGGCCGCACCTGTGGTGTTGCAGGTGGTGGAGTAGGCAAAGTCTCCGGTGATGGTTCCGCTGGTCACCAGCAACGCCCCCTCACCGGTGTTGGTAAGAACGAGATTTTGACCAGCCGATGTCGACCCAAGATTGACTGCTCCAAAGCTCACCGAAGCAGGCGTGATGGTACCGCTCAGCACCGCCGATGGAAGCGTGAAGTAGCCGTTGACTGGATCGTGATCCGAGGCGCGGAAGGCAGTGGTCCCGTCCGCATAGTTCACCAGCGGCTGATCGGCATTGATATGAGCTACCTCAACGCGAGCTCCGCCGACCAGGTCCTGCGTTGCAACGATATGATCCAGCACCTGCGCGCTGCCGAACTCACTGTACGTCCAGCGCTCAGAGGCAGGACGCAACGTGATCAGATCCGTAGCAAACGGGTTGGTGATTGCTGTACCGGGCTGTACGACATGGTCCGGGGGAAGGATGCGTCCGGTCACCGTACCCAGCGTGTCCGTGTATGCATCGGAGAACTCGAAGGCGTTGTAGTCGCCCACCGAGATCACGTGCTCTCCGTTGACCTGCGCTGCCTGGATGATCTTCGCCAGCGACTCGGCCTGTAGCTCTTTCTTATAGCGGGTGTAGTTGCTCGCGTCCGAAATGCCAGAGAGCGAACGCAGATGATTGACGATCACCGTCACCGGGTAGTCCTTCACACCCGTGCCACGGCTGATGCCAGCCTTCAGTAGGAATGCAGGACGGTCATTCAGCGTCGTGGTGGAGTTATCGTCCGGGTTCTGGAAGGTCTCGTTCTGGCCCATCTGCTGCGTGCTGGTCACATGGACCTTGCTCGCCTTCACCAGGAAGCCGGTGGAGATGCCACCGATGTCCGAGGTGTAGGTGCTGGCGCTCGCCGAGACACCATAGCCAACATAACCGGGGTCGGCGATATTTAGCGTGGACGCCAGCGTCGAGATCTTCGCCGCGATAGCCTGAGCCACACCCTGGTTTTCGATCTCTTCCAGACCGACGATATCGGGCGTCTTCAGGTTCTGCAGAACACCCATCGCGATCTTGGTAATGCGCTTGTCGAAGGCGGTGGAGCTCAGGTTCACAGCCGATGAGGTCTTCACCGACTGCGAGACCGGATCGTAGTACTTGTTGTCGCTCGCGTCCGTATCGAACATGCGCTCGACGTTGTAGGTGGCCACCGTAAACTCGCTGGAACCCTGCGCGGAGACGGTGTAGGTCTTCGATGGAGCCGTGAGTGAAGGCGTATAGCTCTTGTCGACGAGAATGCGTGCCGGATCGTAGTACGAATCCGAGCTGTACGTCATATCGACAACCCCGGTCACATTGCTAACCACGGTGCCGGTCTCGAGATTGATCGCGCTTCCTCCCAGGAAGGTCGAATCCATCAACAGGCGCTCAGGGTTGTCATCGAAATGCGCAACGTTCGCTGGAGTGTTCGGCACAGCAGCATCGCGAATGTCGATGCCCGGCTCACGGAACGGACGAGGGTAATCCGGAAGAACTGCATAGAATTGGCCATTCGAACTTACCGTCGCTGAAGCCTCGGTAATGCTGCCGTCAGTGCCCGTGATCGCATTCAGCGTTGAGATAGCGATGCGCATGCCCTCATAGCGCGCCATCTGATAGATGCCGCCGCTGGGTGTGAGCATGGAAGCCGTCAGCGTGATCGGAGTCGGCAAAGCCTGTGAGGATGAAACCAGGGTAGCGGTCGATCCAGTAATTTCAGTAGCTGGAGTGTGGCTCGCGGTTGCGGCCGGATAGGTTGCAACTGTGCCCGTCACTGAAACCAGATTGCCGATGACTGCAACGGACGGTACTTTGCCAGAGCCGGTGAAGATGTAAACACCTTCCGGAGTAGATGGATCGTTATCAGCGGAAGAGTCAGGCGCCTGAATGAAGTAGCCTGCCGATCCCACTCCCGTCACAATGCCTGAGAGAATCACCTGCTGTCCGACATACGGTGAGACCGTCGTCGCATTCAGCGGCTTGCTCCCTTGCAGCGTATGAATCGSAACTGAGACAGGCGCCGGAGGTGGCGCGGTATTTCCTGAGTTATGCGGATTCGGCGCGCCGGACTGAAAATCAGCGCCGTTATTATCTGAGTCGTTTCTGATGTCGGTGCGAAGCGCCGCAGACGTATTTGACAGGGTTGGCGCAGCACCGGCGCCCTCATAACACACCGCCAAATTGCCGGTGGTGTTGCCATATCCAACGAGATCCAGAGATGAAGTGGGGCAGGCTCCACGCGCAGGGGCGGAAGCTGTCTTGGGAATAAGGGCGATGATACCTGCGCTGGATCCAAGTGAAGCGGAAGAGGTGGCATCTGGTGTCGGAAGTGAAGCGGTTCCACCGGAGCCCGCAGCGCCCTGAATCAGAAAATAGGAACCTGATGCAACCGTAAGGTTCGATCCTGTGAAGCTATAAACCGTCCACGTCGCGCCGGCTGAACCATAAAGCAGGTTGTAATTCGACAGATCGACACTGTTCGCTGTCGGGTTGAAAAGCTCGACAAAGTCGTTCTTCAACGTTGCGCCCGAATTGCCGCCGCCACCATAGACCTGGGAGATGACAACGTGGTTTGCCTGCGCCAGCAGGCTTGTCGCGGCAAACAAACACACAAAGACAGCGATGAATCGAGACAGAAGTTTCTTCAATGCCATAGACCTCTACGAAAATTGTTGGCAACAGGCGTGGGAAAATCCGGGCCTCCGTACGGCCCGGTAGAGTTTGGGGGAATTTCTTACTTTCGTGAAGTGTCTGTTCTAACGCCGCCCACGCAACTGGGCAAGAGAAATTTCCATAAAACCTGGAGAAGAGTTCTCCACTGTTAGTCAACTTGCCAACAGCCGGGCTGGGCGATAGCATCCAAG
>NZ_JBFRCY010000349.1:0-4703 GCF_052113305.1 Terriglobus sp. YAF25 | reverse complement strand
GCCCAGCCACACCGCGCAGCGCGATACCGCCTGAGAAGTTGGAGTTCGGCACGGTGTATGTGAAGTCCGGCTGCCCCGTGAGCATGTTATAGCGCGCAATGCTCTGGCTGCCGGAGAGAATCGTGTAAAGAATCTGTCCATCAGAGCTGAGCGCCATGTTGGTGGGCTGGCTCCCAATTGAGACCGGGGTCCCAATAGACGCCGTATCCGGCTGAATCGCCGCGATCGAGTTACCTGCGACGCTGCTTGATCCCGAACCTACGCTCGCCATGAGTTGCCGCGAATACGGATCATAGAGGATGTGATTCGCGCCGATCGTAAGGACGCTGAAGTATGTCAACGGCAGAGCTGAAGAGATGCCGCCTCCCGGAGCAGGAGTGGAGACCGTAACCGGCGCCCAACCCATCGATGCGAAGCTGGAAGCAGGCACCGTCGCCGTCAGTTGGGAAGAACTGACAAATGTTGTAGCGAGCGCAGTAGAACCCAACATGACCGTTGAGCCGCTGCTGAACCCGGCGCCATTCACCGTCAGCTTCGTATCCGCCGTTCCGGTTTGGATCGCCGCCGGGCTAATGGAACTCAATACGGGAGCAACGTTGTAATCATTGCCGGTGATCGTCGCGGTGGCCGTTGCCGTATTGTTGGTGCTATCGGGATCGGTGTTTCCTGAGACCTGAACCGCCATGGTCGAGCTTCCGGCTGTGGTTTGGAGCACGGTAAAGGTTACCGTCACGGTGCTTCCACTCGCCATGCTCCCCAGAGAGCATGTAATACCGTTGGACGTGCTGCACGTACCGGCAGTCGAAGTCGCAGAAACCAAGGTGCCGATCGCAGGAGCCTGGCCAGCCAGGACGACATCCGTCGCCGTGGATGGACCGTTGTTCTTCACCCGCGCCGTGAAGGTGGTGTTGCTTCCGGTCGCGGTAGAGCCACCTGTCGAGAGGACGACATTCAGGTCTGCAGTTACTGAGCTCAGATCAGCAACCGCATTCGAAGATAAGCTATAGATCCCGACGGGAGTACGGAATACAAGGCCGTTTCCTCCCCATCGCGCGAGACGGGTCGGATAGATCGAAGTGCTTGAGATCAGCGATGGCACGTTCACCGGAATCGTGGTCCCGGTGGAGCTATAGTCGCTAAGTTTAAATATCTGGATCTGGTTAGCACCGCCACTACTGTTGCCCGTCCCGGATGCATAGTCAACCATAAAGATCTTTCCAAGCGTGGCGTCAGCAAGCGTCGCACCTTGTGCAACGGTTTGACCGGTCACGTAAAGAGAACCCAGCAGAGCTCCGGCCTCGGCGTCATAGACTCTGCCGAAGTTTGTGAACATCTTGCCCGAGAGAAGCTGCATCTCGTCCTGGGAGCCGCTCGCCGGCGTGATGCTGCTCAAGACCAGCTTCGCGGTCAATCCATTGCTGTTGTACGTGAAGGTGTTGTACGCGCTACCGCCACCAGCGTAGATCTCGTTTTTTGAACCATCGGTCTGGATGGCAAAGATGGAGTTATCGTAGATCGTGTTCGTCGCGGTGTTGGTACGCATCACGCCGCTGTCGAAGATGGCAAGTCCGACCCTGGTGGTCAAATCAGAATTACTCAGGGCAACAACCACCGAATCTGTCGCTCCAGGCAATGCAGCCAGAGCCTGAGCATTCGCGGGCGAGTTGTAAATGCCGGAATTTACCAGCGGCAGTGAAAACTTCAGACCCGCCGTCTTCGCAACCAGATCCACTTTACGAACCGCCGAAGATCCATCAAGGCCGACCCACAGATAATGGCCATCCGCCGTCAGGGCAAGCTTGTTTGGCTCACTGCCAACAAAGATCGGCGTTCCTATCGCTCCTGTCGCAGGGTTGACCGAAACGACCGAATTACCCAGCGGCGCAGCCACCGAGCCTGGAATCGAAGCATAGATCAGACCATCGGCAGGGTTATACACCATGCTGTTATTGACGAGAGGGATATAGGCGGAGAAAGCTAATGAGCTACTGGTGCCACCTCCCGGCGCAGGCGTCGCAACACTAAAGGAGTAATTCCCCGGCAATGAGAGAGATGACGCCGGAACCGTGACGGAAAGCGACGTCGAGCTGTTATAGGTCGTCGTCAGCTGCGTGCCGTTCAGACTTACGGTTGAAGCAGTCGAAAAACCAGTTCCCGTAAGCGTTATCTTGGTCGCAGTGTTCATCGGACCGTAATTTGGTGAAAGAGCAGTAAGCGTCGGCACCGGCGGATTACCGATCGTTACCGTCAGCGAGTTGGAGAGCGGTACAAGTGCTGTCAGACAGTTGACCGTAATCGCAGCGGTTCCAATGGACGCAAGCAAACTCGCGGGTACGATTGCGGAGATGCTTGACGAGGTTAGAATACCGGTCGTGAGCGCGGCGTCGTTCCATTGAACGGAGCAGTTGGTATTGAAGCCCGACCCCGTTACCGTGATGGTGCTGTCCGGCGACCCGACGATCATGGCCGACGGCGCCAGGGCAGTCAGCACAGGAGTAGCCGTTGGGGTGCTGACAAGAATGCTGCCAGGGTTTGAGCTGCCGCCACCCGGCGCCGAATTAACCGCCGTGACCTGAAGCCTGCCAACTATTGACTGTTCTGCGACCGAAAGTGGGAACGTGAGTTGCCTGCCGCTGACGATAGTGGGCGTATGCGCTGTCGTGCCGACCTGCACCGTCGTCCCGGAAATAAAGTTGTTTCCGGTAACCGTAACTATCGTGGCGGTAGTTTTGCCGGCAGGTACGGCAGCAGGAGAAAGCGATGAAATCGTTGGAAGCGGATTATTCACCGACAACGACGACGCGGCGGAGTTTCCGCCTCCCGGCGCTCCATTGACGGCCGTCAAGGTAAGCGTGCCAGCGCCTGCTAGATCTGCAGTGCTAAGAACGATATTGACCTGCGTTCCGCTGACGTAGGTGGTGCTGCGATTATCACCATTCACCTGGATGATTGTCGTGGGAACGAACCCCGTGCCAATGACTGAGACGACCGACGACACCGTTCCCGTCAGAAAGGTGGACGGCGTAAAGCTCGTAATCACAGGTGAAGGATTATCCACCTCCAGATTCACAGCAGTGCCGCCGGCGCTGGCAGCGCCGCCATTCACCACGATGATCGCCAGGTTTGCGCCTGACACCAACAAGCTCGCCGGTACCGCCGCCGTCAACTGCGTAGCGCTTACATAGGTCGTCGGTACAACAACGTTTCCTACCTGTACGGATGAGGTCGACGTAAAGTTAGTTCCATTCACCGTCAGCGTAACCGCCGCATTGCCGGCAGCGAGCTTGGTGGGTGAGATAGAAGTTACCGATGGCGTGGCAACCGTATTCCCACCGCCATTGCTGGAGCTATTACTTCCCCCGCCCCCTGAACATGCTGTTAGAAACCAGACACAAAAAGACGCAGAAAGGGCTACAACTGCTCGGCGGAAGATGGAAGTTTTCATGGAGGTCTCAGCATACACTGAGACAACAATCTAAGAAACCGTCACGTAGTAAATCGTTTGATTCCGATGCCTAAAAGGAACGGCAGCAATAACAGATCGAATCAGATCTCGCGATCTGTCCCAAATTCGGACACCTTCCGCCAGTCCCATAAGTCTGCCGGTCGTTCTATTTATGCCTTGGCATCTAGGCATAGCCAGGCGCATCATCCGTGTTCTATTCCTGCTTCCCATGGAGAACCTCGCCCGTCTTCTGAACGCTCTTCTTCACAGCCTTCCAGACGTTCCTGGAAGAAGTCTTCAGAGCCTTCCCCGTCTTGCCAGCCGTTGTATCCAGCGCGGAAGACGTGCTGCTGTTCGCAACGTCCAGAGCCGTATCCGTGGCTCTTATGCCCGTCGCTGCTCCACCAATCCCCGCATTCGCGCCAAGGATGGTGGCCTGCGCCGGACGCTTCGCCGGATTCGCCCAGACGATATCTGTCTCCGGCAGCCGTTCGACCCTCGCCACGCGCATCTCCGGGAAGTCGCTTCGACTGAGTTTGCTGCTCAGCGACCATTCGATGGAGTTAAGCCAGACCATGCCGTTCATCGGAGCATCCACTTCGCCCAGGTTGATAATCTGTTTGGTCTTCAAGGGTTTCATCCGCGCACATCGGTCTCCGCCGCAGCCATGAGTGCACATGGCCTCCGACAAAAAGGAAGCATGCTTTCCCTCTGAGATCCAGATCGTGCCACCATGCTCTTCCGCATGCAGCGTGGCCGCACGGGCAAGGTGGCTTGCGTCACAGATCGTGTCCTCGTGCGCTGCGGCATACCAATACAGAGCCTTTGCGTCTGCGATGCTCGCTCCAGTTCTCACCAGGACCGATACGTGTTCTGCATCGAGACGATGTCCCATTTCGCCGCAATCTCTCCGCCATAGATGGTAGTAGTGCAGCTCCACCTCGCTGGGCCGTCCCTTGCGAGGAAATGCCTGACCATAGATCGTTCCATCGTCTTCCACGACAGTTGGACTTCGGGCGCCCTCAAGAAACTGTGCCGGCCGGTCGGAGCAGTCGTCGCGGCTGATCATAAAGAGCGGAGCAAACCTCTCCAGCAGGTCACTTTCCTCTCGATCGCTCAAACCGTCCCGGTCCGTGTCGAGCACCCCTGTCTTCCCTGTTCCGGGCAGTCCATACGACTCAGGAAGGGGCAACAACAAGAACCCAAGAACGATCGCGGCCCTCAGCCTTTCTAAGATCATCGATCTTCTCCCTTCAAG
>NZ_JBFRCY010000348.1:0-4706 GCF_052113305.1 Terriglobus sp. YAF25 | reverse complement strand
TCACACCGGTGACCGTCCGGCAGGCTACGACCCAGACAGTGATCACGAGCAATGGATCTCCGGCGATTGCTGGAAGCGTCGTGACCTTCTCGATTACCGTCACTGGTTCGGGCGGAATTCCGGCGGGCTCGGTAATTGTCAAAGACAACGGGGGCCCCCTTGCAACGGTTTCGTTGAATGGCGGTAGGGCTACCTTGTCAGTCGCCACTCTCTCTGTCGGGGATCACCTCATCACGGCAGACTATGCGGGTGACGCAAATAATACCGGATCTAGCTCGAATACTTCGCAGAAGATCGTGCAGGCGACGACCACCCTGCGGGTGGCTGCGAGCGCAAACCCCACGGTAAGCGGTCAGCAGGTTTCACTCGTGGCTACCGCGACCAGTAATGGCGGAGTTCCTCCAGGCCAGGTGCAGTTCCTGGATGGCGGTGTGGCGATTGGGACGGCAACTCTCAATGGCAGCGGAGTTGCAAGCGTGCAGACGTCGTCCTTGACGCCGGGGATTCACACCATCACTGCGGTCTACGCGGGCAATGCAACGTATACCCCAGCAACGTCGACTGCGCTTTCCCTGACGGTGCTACAAGCGATCACGGTCGCCGTCGTGTCCGATACCAATCCTTCGATTGCCGGCCGCAGCGTGCAGTTTACAGCGACTGTCACAGGAGGCAGCAATCTCACGGGAACGGTGACGTTCAAGGATGGTTCGGCATCGCTCTCGACAGCTCCCTTGCAGAACGGCGTGGCTACTTTCTCGACCGCGAACCTTGCAGTAGGCACGCATTCCATTACCGCCACATACAGCGGCGATAGTACAAATGCTTCGGCCAGCTCTCAAGTGTGGCCGCAACAGATTACTTCCGCGACGACGACCGTGCAGGGGGCTCCCAGCGCGACAACCCTGATCTATGGTGCGGCACTCACGGTGCAGGTCCAGGTGACGGGCAACGGCGGCGATGTTAGCGGGCAGGTGACGTTGCTTGACGGCGCAACATCTGTGGCATCCGGGACGCTTGGTGCCAATGGTGCGGCGACCCTGATCACGTCTTCGCTCACGATCGGGCCGCATACGCTCATCGTTCATTACGCCGGCGATGCGAAGAATACGGCGGCTGATTCGTCATCCATTCAGGTATTGGTACGACAGAACAGCCAGGTCGCACTGGTATCAAGCCTCAACCCGGCGCTTACGGGACAGGCAGTGGTGCTGACGGCGAAGGTCACCAATGTAGACGGCAAGCCGACGGGATCGATCACGTTCCTCGATGGTGGCTCATTGCTTGGACAGGCCACGCTGGATGCAAATGGCAATGCCAGCATCTCGAGCGCTACGTTGGTTGCAGGCAAGCACGWTATCACCGCTCAGTACAGCGGCGATACGCTCAACCTGACGAGCTCCGCAGCGCTGACGCAGGAGATGGATCTACGGCCCACGACAACCGGCCTGAGTGTCTCTGCCACTTCGTTGCAGACCGGCCAGACCGTCACTCTGGTGGCAGTGGTACGGGGCACGGGGCCGGTGATGCCGACCGGTGCTGTCCTCTTCAGCTCGGGTACGACAACGCTTGGCACTGCCACTGTTGATACGAATGGTCTTGCAACCCTGACGGTATCGCCGTCAGCGGCAACGTACCATGTGGTGGCGACATACAGCGGAGACTTTCTGTATGCCGGCTCGGCCTCATCATCGACCGATGTGGTGGTTTCTCAGGCGCAGCAGTTTACCCTTGCATTGTCCCCGTCAAAGATCAATCTGACCGGCGGCGATCATGCTACGGTAACGCTGTCTATCGCCTCGTTGAACGGCTTTAGCGACACGCTGAATCTCGGATGTAATGGTCTTCCGTTTGCCGCAACCTGTACGTTCTCGCCGAATTCGTTGAAGTTGGGCGCGAACATTACACAACAGGTACAGCTCCAGATCGATACCGGCAATCCGCTGGGCGCGGGAGCGTCCGCGAGTGTACGCAGGACGGACACACCGATTCTGGCTACGATCCTGTGGCCTGGCGCGACCGTACTTGGTCTATTGGGTATGGGCATGCGTAAGCGCCGCCGCTGGCTGGGAAGTCTGCTGATGGCCCTGGCAATGATCGGTATTGCCGGCGGAATGACTGGTTGCACTGGCGCTCTGCATACCAATACGACGCCGACTGGCTCCTATACCTTCCAGGTCACTGGAGTTGGAACGACCAGCGGTGCGAAACAGGCGATAGACGTCACTCTTACGGTGGGGCAGTAATCATGCGGCTGTGGTTCGCCGCGATCGCGGCTCTATCGATAGCTTTGGGATGCAGTGTGTCTGCGGACGCGCAGGCCGTTGCCGCGGGAAGGGGCCCGGGTCCGCACGTGATGGCCGGCGGCGGACTCAGCATCTTTCAGTCTGACTATGGTCAGCGTCAGCTTGGCGGTGTCACCCTGTGGGGTGACGCCAGCATCAGCCACCGCTGGGGCATAGAAGGAGAGGCGCGCTGGTTGCGGCTTCATAACGATCCCAATGGAAGCAACCAGTCAACGTATCTCGCCGGTCCACGCTTCAACCTCATGACCCGTAACGTGCGGCCGTATGTAAAGGGTTTAGCCGGCGTCGGGCACTTCAACTTTCCCTTTGGTTATGCGAACGGCAACTACTTCGTCGCCGCTCCTGGAGGTGGGGTGGAGTGGTATCACAAGCGCTTTGCCGTGAAGGTGGTGGATGTGGAGTACCAGATGTGGCCGCAGTTTTCGTATGGGGCGATTCATCCGTATGGGATCTCGACGGGTATTACCTTCCGTCTATGGCAGGGTAAGTCGATGATGTCGGAGCAGTAGGAATTGAGCGCCACAATATCGGGTGCCCCACATACCAGGGTCCCCAGCGAACAAAGTTCGCTGGGGTGGATACGCGAAGCTTATGTGGAGGTATCGAGCGAAGCTCGATCCGCTTTTCCGCTCAGAGAGAAAGCATGGGGAGAGAAGCAGATTTCTCCGCTGCACTACGAAATGACAAACAAAAGGTTCGAGCTGCGCTCGAATGCCCACGTCCCAAAATCGGGACATGGGGCACCCGGTGTATGGGTTTAATGCATGACCTCGGCTTCGCGCAGGAAGTCGTAGCTGGCTGAAGGATTGGGATGGATGTTGGTGACGCGGCGGGAATGGACGACCGTGTTGTCCAGATACCAGAGATTTACGCCGGCGGCGTCTTCTGCCAACAACTGTTGAATGTGAACGTAGATGGGACGGCGCTTTGCCTGGTCGGGCTCAACAGATGCCTCTGCAATCAGTCTGTCCACTTCAGGATTGCTGTAATGGCCACGGTTCGCGCCCTTGGGCGGGAAGCTCTTTGAGGAGACGGTGTAGCGGAAAATGTCCGGATCTTCGTTCGATCCGATCCAGCGCAGGCCGTAGATCTGGAAGGCTCCTTTGGTGACGTCCGCGTAGAAGGTGCCGAACTCGTTCGAACGGATTTGCAGGTCAATCCCGACGGCGCGTAGTTGCTGTTGCAGGATGGCTGCCAGCAGACGGGTGGTCTCATCGGTCGAGGTCTTCATCGTCAACTGAAAGCGCGATCCATTCGGCCGCACCGGGAAGCCCGCAGTGTCAAGAAGTTTGCGGGCGCGCTCAGGGTTGAAGGATAAGTCGGGTAGCTCCGTAGCTGCTGCCTGTGCCCAGTGGCCGTTGGGTAGAAGCGATGCTGCCGGGCGCGCATGATCGCGGAAGAGCGCGTGAAGGATGGGCTGACGATTGATGGCGAGCGCAATTGCCTGCCGCACCTCGCGATGCTTCAGCAGGGTGTCGTTACAGTTGAAGTTGATGTAGTTCAGGATGGAGCCGGGGCCTACATCGGTAATGATCTCTTTCTCGTTGCGCATCGCCCACACCATATCCTGCGTGATGACGTTCGAGGCAATGTCGGCGGAGCCTTTGCGCAGCTCCAGGGCAGTCGTCACAGCATCGGGGATGACGGCAAAGCGTACGCGCTCGATCTTTGGTACCCCTGACCAGCTCTGCGGATTGCGTTCGACGACGACCTCTTTGTCGACCACCTGAGAGACAAAACGGAAAGGGCCGCTGCCGATGGGCGCCGCTCCAAGCTCTTTGCCGCTGCCTCGCGGGACGATGCCGAAGAGGCCGTCGGAGAGATTGAAGAGCAGGGAAGCGTCGGGCTTATCGAGGTGCAACACCAGGGTGTAGGGATCGGGCGTCTCAACCTGCTTGATGGCGGAGAGGCTGGCTCCCTTGCTGGTAACGATGGAACCATCCTGCAAGGAACGGATGGTGTAGGCCACGTCTTCGGCGGTGAGTGGGCGGCCATCATGGAAGGTGACGCCGTGGCGGATGTGGAAGACCATGCGCGTGGGCTCGGGCTGCTCCCAACGCTCCGCGATCCAGGGCTGCGGGTTGTAATGCTCGTCCTTGTGGACCAACGGATCGAAGATCAGTCCGCCGATACGTTCCGACTGTGCGTCGGTGCCAATGCGGAGGTCGAGGTTGTTCGGGCTCGACTCGATGACCATCACCACCATGTTGCCTTCGGGCTTTGTACGGCAGCCTGTGGCAAGCGTAAGTGCAATGAGAGGCAAGGCGGTAAGTAGCCTAGCGTGCATCCGTTACCCTTCCCAGGACGACAGGTCGCGATGCGCCGGTGGCAGAAGGAACATTGCCCGGCAGGTCATGCCAGGTGAGCCACGCCAGCAGGGCAAAGGCTGCTGCCTCCTTGGCC
>NZ_JBFRCY010000347.1:0-4708 GCF_052113305.1 Terriglobus sp. YAF25 | reverse complement strand
CACAACACCTTGACGATGGCCATGTCGATCAGTGGCGACCGATTTCAGACGAGCGCACCGGTGGATCAGATCATTCGCCAGGGTACGGAACGCATCAAGGCAATCCCCGGTGTCGTCGAAGCTGCCGCGGGGAATGGGTTGCCGCTTCAGGGCGCCTTCGGAATGCCGTTCGATATTGTGGGGCGGTCGAAAGGCAATGCCCCAGCCACCGGAGGGGCGGGATACTACTCGGTCTCGGCGAACTATTTCAAGGCCTTGACGATTCCTCTTCTACGCGGCCGCACGTTCACGGATCGCGATAACGCCTCGGCTCCGGGAGTGATTCTCATCAATGAGGCCATGGCGAAGCAGTACTGGCCGCAGGGCGACCCGCTGCGGGATCGGATTCAGAAAGCACCTGGCTTCGGGGGACCGTTCGCTGAGCCGCCTCGCGAGATTGTTGGCATCGTCGGTGACACGCGCGACGATGGTCTCAATAAAGATCCCTTTCCGACCATGTACATTCCTCTGGCACAGATGCCTGATGGCGAGACCGCGCTCAATTCGCGTGTCGCTCCGCTCTGGTGGATCGTGCGCACGAACAGCGACCCACATGCTGTAGTCGCGGCCGTGACGTCGGCGCTACGCGAGGCCACCGGCGGGCTGCCCGTAGCACACATCCGAACCATGGACGAGATCGATAGCCTGATGGTTTCGCGGCAGCGCTTCAACATGCTGCTGCTTACCGTGTTCGGCGCATCCGGACTGTTGCTGGCCGCGGCAGGCATCTACGGCTTGATGGCGTTTTCCGTGGAGCAGCGCACGCAGGAGCTGGGGATACGGATGGCGATGGGAGCGCAGACCTCACACCTTCGCAACATGGTTCTCCGCCAGGGAATGATCCTCACGATCATCGGTGTGGCAGCGGGAATCGCCGCTTCTTTCTGGCTGACGCGATTCCTCGCCAGCTTTCTCTTCGGCGTTGAGAAGTGGGATCCACTGGCATTTCTCCTGACACCGCTGTTGCTCAGCATTGTTGCCCTGGCGGCCACATGGATTCCGGCAGTACGCGCCACCAGGGTGGATCCAATAACCGCGCTGCGTTTCGAATAACCGATGGGACATCGAAAGCGGCCATATCTTTGGTTTGAAACTGGAAGCGCGCCAGCTTGCTTGTAAGGTGCGGTGACCTGTAGAGAGGGGTTCGACGGTGGGAAGGTTGTGCAATAAAGTGTTTGGGCTTGCGTTATTGCTGCTCATTCCGGGTGCGGTTGGTCTGGCCCAGGAATTAGCAATTGAAGACGCGGCTGTTTATAGCTCGCCAGAGGCGCCTCTGCGCAGGCATATGACGATCGTGATCCACAACGGTGTGATTGCGGATGCAGGAGAGCATGTGCGCATCCCTAAGGGGATGCAAAGGATTTCCTGCCAGGGGTGTGTTGTGCTCGCCGGGTTCTGGAATGCGCACGTGCATTTTATGGAGCCAAAGTGGAACGATGCCGCACATCTACCCGCAGAGAGATTGACTCGCCAGTTGAGCGAGATGCTCACCCACTCGGGATTTACGACCGTGGTCGATACAGGTTCGGATGTGGAGAATACCGTCGCACTGCGGAAGCGGATAGAAAGTGGCGAAGTCTCCGGTCCGCGCATCTTCACCGCAGGCATCCCACTCTATCCCGTACATGCGCTGCCTTTCTATTTAGCGGACGTTCCTGCAGATGTGAAAGCAAAGCTGGGACAACCAGAGACAGCCGCCGATGCAAAGGCGCTTGTCGACAAGAACCACGCTGCCGGAGCGGACATCCTCAAGCTCTTCACTGGTTCAATCGTTCGTCCAAATCAAGTCACTCCCATGCAAGTGGAGATCGCGCGAGCAGCTACCGAGGAGGAACATAAGAGCGGCGGGCTGGTTTTTTCGCATTCGTCGAACATGGAAGGAACGAAAGTGGCGATCGATGCCGGTGTGGATGTTCTGGCTCATACGCCAGAGGCTGTAAACGGAATTGATGGAGCTGTCTTGCAGCGCATGGTCGCACAGCAAATGACAATCAGTCCGACCCTGAAGCTATTTTCCCAGGACCGTGATATCGCGAAGATTCGCGGGCTGGATTATCAATTCCACCAGCTTGGCGGACGCCTGGTTTATGGCACCGACACCGGGTTTCTTGCCGACTACGATCAAGGCGAGGAGTTTCGCCAGCTGATGGCCGCGGGATTTACCTTTCGCGATGTGTTGGAGATGCTGACGACCGCTCCGGCGGCGCTGTTTCATCTGTCGCAGCGAGAAGGCAAAGTGATGCTAGGAATGCGCGGCGATCTGACGGTTCTATCGGATGATCCGGCATCAGGCCGTCCAGAGGCATTCACCCATGTTCTATATACAATCCGCGGAGGCATCGTAATCTGGCAGGCAAATCAAACGATGAAGTGATTCATCCGCAGGACGGGCCTTGTATTTCATACAAGCCCTCGAGCATTCTCCTGTAGGTGCAGTGCGGAGGTTATGCATCGATGGGCGTTTTCCGCCTTTGTCATGCATCCTCCCCGCCTGGGTGCCCCGTCCTCGCAACGCTAGGGCGGGTTCGGGAACACCCCAGATTCCCGGCAAAGACAGAACGATTCGTCGATGGGACTGATGAAAGAGTTGTGGCTTCCTTACCCGCCCTAGCGTTGCGAGGACGGGGCACCCAAGCGGATGGATTGAGAAAAACACCGCTATGCACCGCAATGAAAACGCCGCTGCACTCCTCTCCCGGGATACCCAACAACGGGAAAAATGCTTTAGAATCCACGTCCATGCATCTACGCTTCGGCTTCCGGACTCTGATCGCCATTTGCGTTACGTTGGCGATACTGCTCGGCGTCGTCGCAGTTGTGCAGTATCGATGGTCGAAACGCGTGGCCGCTGCAGATATACAACGCGAGCGCGAACACCTTAACGCTTCGGCTTCTCTTTTTGTGACGCGGTTCAATCGGAACATCGCGGACGCCGTCGGGTTTCTTCAGAACGATGCGCAGACCGCATGGTCAACCGGTGCGCCGTTGCCCGCTTTGCCGAAGGTTCTGCAGGAACTCTACCTTCTGGATACTTCAGGTTCGCAGCCCCGCGTCCGGCGCGCGGATGCTTCCGGTACCTTCGCTGCGGTATCGACACCAGAGTGGATGAAGCCGGTTGATTGCATGAGTTTGATCTCCACGCAGCCGCTTGCGATCACGTCGCCTCTGTTCAACCCTGTCGGTGAAGAGCCGGCCCCAGGCCGAAGCCGCATCGTACTCAGGACATCACGTGGCGGCCGCTGCTTTGTCGCGTTGCTGAACGAGGACTTCATCAAGGGCACGCTCGTTCCGGCGCTTCTTCAGGAGACTTTTGGCGAATCCTCCATCAACGACTATGATTTTGCGATCGTCTCGCGGGACCGCGACAGCGAGCGGATCTATGGCCCGAGGGTTACTCCGGATCTCAGGCGGACGTTCTTCACGGTGCCGCTCCGGAGTCTGCTGCCGGCGCCAAAGCGTCCGCCTTCTACTTCGGGCAAGGGTATCTCCCTCTATCAGCACTATGAGATCGGAACGATCAATCGCAGAGCGCCAGGTCTTCCTCCTCAGTTGGGAGACGGAATGTGGGAGTTGCAGATCGCACATCGCGGTATGTCGCTTCCTGCAGCTTTCAGACGTGAACGTTGGCGGGATCTTCTGATTGGTGTCGCGGCGGAGCTGCTGCTTGGCGCAGCTATCGTCCTGCTTGTGATTGGCGCGCACCGGATGCAGCAGGTTGCCGAACAGCGGATGCAGTTCGTTGCCGCGATCTCACATGAACTGCGCACGCCGGTGTCGTCCATCTCGATGTTGTCGCGTAATCAGGCAGATGGTCTAGTGTCAGGTGCGGACAAGGTTTCGCAGTACGGTGAGCTGATCCACCAGCAATCACGCCGGCTCAGCGAAATGATCGAGCAGACGCTTCAGTATGCCGGCATACACTCCCACCTCGGCACAAGAATGCGCACGTCTGTCGACGTTGAAGCAGTGATCGTCGACGCCCTCGCTGCGCACAAGGAAGAGCTTGCTCGTGAGCAGTTTCATGTCGAGCAGGTCGTTCCCCATGGACTTCCCGCAGTTCACGGCGATGCCGGCCTGCTCCGCATTGCCATCGACAATCTGCTTTCGAATGCCATCAAGTATGCAAAGAGCGGGCGATGGATCGGCATCCGGGTCGAACACTCCGTGAAGGAACGGGTGATTCTTGTTCATGTCTCCGACCACGGTCCGGGCATCGAGGACTCCGATCAGGAACGCCTGTTCGAACCCTTCTACCGCGGCAGAAGTGCCGTAGAAGCGAGTGCTCCGGGCTCAGGCATCGGCCTCAGCCTCGTACGCTCTGCCGCCGAGGCGCATGGCGGTTCTGTCACGATGGTAAGCACTCCCGGACAGGGCAGCACCTTTACGCTGAGAATACCCGCATGACTCGCATTCTGTTCATCGAAGACGAACCCGCTTTCGCGATTGGTGTGATCGACCGCTTGCGCGCGGACAGCTATGACGTCAGGTGGGAGAGTAACGGAAGTGCAGGGTATCAGGCTGGCTGCGCGCATCCGTTTGATCTCATCCTGCTCGATGTCTCGCTGCCGGGTAAGAACGGATTCGACATCTGCCGCGATCTGCGACGTGAGGGTGTATCCGCGCCCGTGCTTATGCTCACTGCCAGGGGCGAGGTGATCGATCGTGTCCT
>NZ_JBFRCY010000346.1:0-5427 GCF_052113305.1 Terriglobus sp. YAF25 | reverse complement strand
CGCCTGCAGGTCACGACCTTCAACATCCTCTACGCCGGGCGGGATGGACATATTCTTTACCAGTTCAATGGTGTCGTTCCTGTGCGAACACACGGCAACTTCGCGTATTGGTCCGGCCTGGTGCCTGGAGATTCCTCTGACAACCTCTGGACCAAAGTTCATCCCTATGAGGATCTACCGAGAGTGCTAGATCCTCCAGCCGGATGGATTCAGAACACGAATAACCCGCCTTGGGTTAATACCGCGCTTCCAGCGCTTGATCCGGCGAAGTATCCGCCGTATATGTCACCTGTCTCGCTGTCCCTGCGCTCAGAACAGTCGGCACTTCTCCTGCAGCAGAAAGACAAGCTTACCTTCGATGACTTCGTTGCTCTCAAACTTTCCACCCGTTCGCTGATGGCCGACCGCCTGCTGCCGGAGCTCCTGGAGGCAGCATCTTCCAGCAGCGATCCACTGGTGAAACAGGCAGCAGCAGTACTGAGCAACTGGAACCACTATGACGACAACGATGCGCGCGGGGCGTTGCTCTTCGAGACCTGGGCCGGCAAGTTTGCAGGCCAGCTCTTCAACAGCGACAAGAACTATCAGGTTCCCTGGAGCATGGGCGACCCTCTCGGGACGCCTAAGGGGATCAAGGACCCTCAGCAGGCCGTTGCCATGCTGGCCGACGCCGCTCGCGACACGATCGCGAAATATGGAGCGCTTGACCGCCCCTTTGGGGAGGTTTCCCGTTTCCACATCGCCGACATCAACGTTCCTGGAAATGGAGGCTTCGGCAACACCGGCATCTTCCGTGTCATAACCTGGAGCACGCTTGCACATGGTGAGCGAACGCCAATTCATGGTGAGACCTTTATCGCACTGGTAGAGTTCTCCGATCATGCAAAGGCGGTCGGCATCACTACCTATGGCGAATCGTCACAGCCCGGTTCTCCCCATCGTGGAGATCAGCTTTCTCTCCTTTCGGAGAAGAAGTTTCGTACCTTCTGGCGGACGCCGTCCCAATTAGCCAAGCACATGGAGGCGGAGATGAAGTTCTAACCCCATTGGGTTCATTGCCGATTCCACTTCTARCTCTCTCGACTACTGATTTGCGTCATTTTGGGCACATGGAGGAAATTGCGCCGATTCGGATAAACGGAGCTCTACTCGATGGATGCAGAGAAATAGACATGCCCAATCGCCTATGCTGAAAGAGTGTCTCTCGACTGGAAACGCGGAGCGCTTGCGGAGGGCCTTGCCTGCTACCGGAGCGCAGAATTCTTCTTGGCACACGAGCATTGGGAGAGGGTTTGGCTGAGATTGGATGAGCCGGAGAAAAGTTTTCTGCAAGCACTCATTCAGATCACTGCGGCATTCCACCACCTTCGGGTCGGAAACGATGCTGGTGCAACCTCTCTGTTGAAAAGGGCGCTACGACGACTTGAACGCTGTCCTCGCTGTTTTGGAGGGATCGCCGTAACGCCACTCTGTGCGGAAATTCGCGATTGGGTTCGGGCACTTGAGAGTGCACGTCCGTCCAGCCCAATGGCCTTTCCGCAGATTTGTCCGATTGATCAGCTATCAGAGGTAGCGCCTGAATGCTGAGCTCCCGATGCGCTCGGCGGAGACACCTCATCGCGGGTCGGCCGGACAGTCAGTGTGCCATCGCACCTGGAAAGAGCCGAGCGATAGCGCATCGGCTGGAGCCTTACATGGCTAGGGCGTTTTCCCTGTTGCTGGGTAGCCCGGAAAGGGTGTGCAGCGGCGTTTTCATTGCGGAAAACGCCCATAGATACGGAAGCCCTACTCTACATCTACGGGGAAAATGCTCTAGCGGAGTTGCGCCCACCCAGAGGTCACGTATAACAAACGTCCGACTCAATACACCACCCCAAAGAGCTGTTGCAAATGACCTGGTTCCTCAAGCTCATCAACCAGTGCGACGGCATAATCTTCAGCTGAAATGCGGCTCTGACCGTCCTGATCCGTCATGAAGGTACGTCCACTAAGCCTGAACTTACCAGTGCGTTCGCCAGGTTGGATAAGGGCCGCAGGACTGAGACTCGTCCAGTTGAGGTTCGACTGTTGAAGTAGGATGAGCGCCTCTTTATGTGCCAATCCATGTGATTTCCACTCCGGCGGAAAGTTTGGCGTGTCCACTATTGGAACCCCTGGAGCGACTTCGAGATTACCGGCCCCCCCGACCATTAAAAACCGCTCTACTCCTGCTTGCTCCAGGGCTGAGAGCAGAGACCTTGTTGCATCCGCGAGCAGCTGTGTTGCGTCTTCGGGCGGAGCGTAAGCGCTGATTACGGCATCTACCCCCTTCGCGTTCTCGACAATGCCGGCCGAATCGAGTACGTCGCCTGCGCGCACCTCTATGTCAGTGCGCTTGATCTTCGACGGGGAGCGGACGACCGCGATTACGTTGTGTCCGCGTGACATGAGCTCGTTGAGAATTCGACTCCCGATCATTCCGGACGCGCCATACAGCGTGATTTTCATTGACTTCTCCTTTGGTATTACGTTTCTTCGCGAGAAGAAAGATTTGTCGCCCCTAGCTGAGCATTAGAGGAAGCGTCACTGCAAATTGACTGCGGCAGATAGCGGGAGATCGCGCGAAGAGCCACCGACAAGCAAGTTGTACCTGCCAGGAACCATCTTCCATGTGTCTGCCGATTCATCAAAGATCGTGAGCCGATCCCGCTCGATTGCAATGCTGACCAGCTTCGACGCGCCCGCAGCGAGTTTGACACGTGCCCAGCCGACAAGCCGTTTCGGCGGTTCACCCGCGACCTCGGGGAATGACACGTATACCTGAGCAATCTCTATTCCGATACGCGCGCCTGTGTTCTTCACGGTGAACGACGCCGTCATCGTGTCTCCACCCTGCACCTTCAAGCCGGAGTATTCATAGCTCGTGTACGAGAGGCCAAAGCCGAAAGGAAACAGCACGGGCTTCTGCTCTGCGTCATACCACTTGTAGCCAACTTTTAAGCCTTCGTCGTAGTTAATCTGAAAAGCAGGCAGAGTCTGGAACAACACACTGAAGATGTTCGAATTGTCCGCGACGAGATGGTTGAAGTCCGGGAGGGATCCAGGGGGTGGCAATACCAGATTCGGATGCGGTAGGTCGGCATCGCTCCTGGGGAAGGTCACGGCCAATTTCCCGGTCGGATTCACTGCTCCGGTTAGGATGTTCGCCAGGGCTTCAGATCCACGAATTCCTGGATACCAGGCTTCGACCACACCAGCGACTTTGTCGATCCAGGGCATCGTCGCGGGGCCGCCCGTCTCAAGGACAACGATGGTTTTTGGATTGGCGGCGGCAACCGCTTCGATCAGCTTGTTTTGATCTGGAGAAAGATCCAGGGTCGGTAGATCGACAGCCTCTGACTCCCATTGATATGCAAAGACGATTGCCACGTCGGCGGATTTTGCTGCAGCAGCGGCCGCAGTCAAGTCGTCGCCGGAGACGTAGGAAATCTTCGCCGAAGGCATCTTCGCCATGATGGCGTGCAGTGGTGAACTGGGCATCCAGGCAGGCCGGATGCCGGCTGAGAAAAAGTCATGCGGCGGTGGAGGCGGCACAGGCGATCCTCCGGGCGGATCGACCTGTCCCGAACCTCCTCCGGATGGTACAGCCACGTCAGCGTGTCCCCCAATCAGGACTACCGAGCTGGTATCAGTGGAGAGCGGTAATACGTCATTCTTGTTCTTCAGCAGAACGATGCTCTTCTCAGCGATTTCCTGAGCTATCCGGTAACCACCTTCCACATCTGGCACCTGACCTCGCGTCGGATCATCGAATGTACCTGTCGCGAAGAGGCTACGCAGAACGCGATGCACATGTTCATTGATCTCGTCTTGAGAAACTTCGCCGCTTTCCGCGGCTTTCCTGAGTGCAGTCCCGAAGAAGATGTTATGAGGCTGCTCCATATCGAGCCCCGCGTGCGAAGCCTTGACGGTAGAGTGGGTGCCGCCCCAATCTGCGAGGATGAATCCTCTGAATCGGAAATCCCCCTTGAGGACATCGGTGAGCAGGTAGCTGTTCTCACAGGCGAAGTCGCTATTCACACGGTTGTAGGCGCACATTACGGCGCCGGCATCGGAGATCCTGAGGGCGATCTCGAATGCGCGAAGGTCTGTTTCGCGCATGGCCCTCTTGCTGATGTTTACGTTCAAAGAGTTGCGGCCACTCTCCTGATCGTTGACGGCGAAGTGCTTCAAATCTCCGATGAGGTGTTGGGATTGGATGCCTCGAACGAAGTTGCCTGCCAGGGTGCCGGCCAGCAGCGGATCTTCACCCTGATATTCGAAGGTGCGCCCATCACGCGGTTCCCGCGTCAAATTCACACCGCCGCCGAGCGACATGTTGTACCCCTGATCTCGCAGCTCTCGGCCAATGAGCGAGCCGTATTCGAAGATCATTTCCGGATCCCATGACGAGGCCGCCCCAAGGTTGCTGGGTAACGCTGTGGAATATCGCCCCATTGCCGCACCCTTCGTCACGCCATACGATGAGTCGGCCATCTGGATAGCTGGGATCCCCAGTCGAGGAATGGCGTCTGTTCCATGCAAGGCGCGAGCGAATGTCAGTGACCCCGCGAAGACAAGTGCCGCGAGGGCGGGAACCGGAGTAAATGCAAACTTCATCGTTTTGTTCTCCAAGTCTCAAACTCCTCGGAATCCGCACACGCTCGTGAACCGGTCCAACATCGGCCCACACTCAGGTCCTGACTTTGCAGAATCCTGCCAACTCCAATATGGGCTGTAGGCTCGCCGGGTTTAGTCGATAGCACCTAAATCGACCACGTTTCATGACGGTCACAATTCCGACCTTTTTAAGCACGTGAATGTGCTTGGACACAACCGGTTGAGCAATCCTCATCTGATCGGCTATTTCGCCGACAGTCCATTCCCTTCCATCGCCTATCAGTCGGATCATCTCTCGCCGACGCCGTTCCGCAATTGCGTTGAAGACATCGGTAGTCGTCGCAGCTCTAGCCATAATTACAATTTACGAATATAGTAATTCGTAACCGGATGTCAAGCTAAATCGCGAGATATTATTAATCTATGGAGCCAGAGATCACGATTGATCCTGCCGGGGTTTCCGGGCAGAGAGGGCCAGCTGACCACAAGCGCCGTCAGCAGATTCTCCAGGCCGCCGACGAGCATTTTCGGCTCTACGGGTACCGGAAAACGACGCTTGCGGATATCGCAAAGTCCCTGGATTTGTCGACGCCTTATATTTACAAATTCTTTGACTCCAAACAGGCGATTGGTGAGGCGATTTGTACACATTGCCTCGGCGCCATTCTCTCGGAGATTGCGGAATCAGTCGACGCGGCGAGCTCCCCGGTGGATAAATTACGCTGTGTTTTCACGGGATTACACAGCATCGGGTGGCGAGTACGGACCGAGCATCGAAAACTATACGAC
>NZ_JBFRCY010000345.1:0-6386 GCF_052113305.1 Terriglobus sp. YAF25 | reverse complement strand
ATGTAGGGCTGCCGCATCTATGGGCGTTTTCGGAAACGGGAAAATGCTCTAAAAGCCCGCGCAAATTCTCTTGCCACGCCTCAGTGTGCGGGGTATAAAGCAGCTACATCACCAAATTTGGTACGTCAGGCGGGGGAAGAAACTCTTCTCCGCCAGTCATTACTTGGCCCGCTCGTTGGCTTGATCTGCAAAGGGTTTGTAGCTGTGCTTCTGAATCGTTCTCTTGCCTTTCCTTCCTCGGTTCGTCTCCTCGCATGTGCCTGCTTCGTCGCGCTGCTTAGCCCTTCCGCACTAGCGGAAAAGAAACCGGTCCTTCCTGACTGGCTGAAGGAGGCTGCGAAGCAGCCTCTACCGTCATATCCGGCAAATACGAATGCGGTTGTCCTACTTTCGGACACTACTTACACCGTGAGCGGCGATCTACATGCCGTAGAGCACCATCGCGAAGCAATCAAGATCTTGCGGCCACAGGGACGACGGGAGGCCGAACTCGGCACAGCATACCGGTCAACCTCCAAAATCCGCTCTTTGAAGATCTGGAGTATTGGATCGGATGGTCATGAGTACGAACTCAAAGACAATGAGTTTACGGATTATGCTGCGGTAGCGAGTTTTGAAGCCTATTCTGACGTTCGCTATCGCGAAGGAAAAGCTCCGGCGGCGGATCCTGGCGCCGTGGTGGCTATGGAATATGAAACAGAAGATCTACAGCCTAATTCCACGGAGTACATTTGGCACGTCCAAAGTAACATTCCTATTTTGACGGAAAGGCTCACGCTCGAATTGCCACCAGGAATGGATCACAAAGAGGTCTGGAAGGGAAATAAGGACATTCATGCAGTCGACCTCGAAAAAGGGAGGTTCCTTTGGGAGATAAAAAATGAGCCTGCGGTCGACTTTCGCGGTCTCGTGATGGCTCCTGAGTGGCGCGGACAAACGAAACGTTTGTCCGTTCACTACTTCTCAAGTGCGACTCCAAATGCAACCAAAGGTGATTGGCAGAGTGTTGGCGAGTGGTATGGAGCGCTCGCAAAAGGACGCAACGACGCATCACCGGAAGTGGCTGCGAAAGCGCAGGAACTTGTCGCAGGCAGAACCGATTTTGCGGATAAGGTGCAGGCGATCGGAGAGTTTGTTCAGGGAAAGATTCGCTATGTCGCGATCGAGATTGGCATTGGTGGCGATCAGCCTCATCCTGCCGAGTCCATCTTCAAAAACAAGTATGGGGATTGCAAAGATAAGGCGACCTTGCTTTCTGCCATGCTTTCCAGCGTTGGGATTCGCGGAACATGGGTTCTGGTCGACAGCGATCGTGGATATGTCAGTCCGGAGGCGCCATCCAGGGCGGGGAACCATGTGATCGCCGCTATCGAGATTCCCAAAGGGTATGACTCTCCACGCTTTCGGGAGGTTTTGACGACGACAGGTGGAAAGCGCTTTTTGATCTTCGATCCTACGTCGGAATATACGCCGTTCGGCTATCTCGAATCTTCGCYGCAGGGTGGCTATGGATTGTTGGTCGATGGTAAGGATAGCCAGGCGGTGCAATTTCCAATCATCGATCCGGCAGCCAATACCGTGCATCGGAACGGCAGTTTCAAATTGAGTGAAGACGGCGCGATCACTGGGCGGATTGAAGAGTCGATGCGCGGAGATATCGGAAGGCAGTATCGCTCCCTTTTCAGAAAGGCAAGTGAAAAAGAGCAACGCGAAGTGATGGAGCGCCTGCTCGGCTATGACATGGTGAACGTCAGTTATGACGGGCTCAGGGTCGAAAACGCAATGGAGCTTACGACAGACCTGAAGATGTCCTATGCCTTGAAGGCATCAAGCTATGCCAAGCCGGCCGGCTCATTACTCATGCTGCGTCCCAGAATTCTCGGGGCAGACACTTTGAATTCAGACAAGAGTGTCCGCGTGTATCCCATTGATCTCGGAGCTGCACGAGAAGTGAAAGACGACTATGAGATCGAACTTCCAGAAGGCTATGTGGCTGATGAATTGCCCGACCCGGTAAAGGTCGATATGGGCTGGGCCTCCTACGAGAGTTCCAGCAAGGTCGAAGGAAACAAACTCCATTACACGCGGAGCTATGTCGTGAGGCAAGTGGAGTTACCTGCTGAGAAGTATGGAGAAGTTCAGCGGCTCGCAAGTGTGATTGGGTACGACGAACAAAGCAACGTCGTGCTGAAAAAGAAGTAATAAGAGGTTTCGGAGGCTGAGATGTTTCGTGCAGTAAGAGCCGCGTGTCTGGCAGYGGCGTTGGTCGTAGGAAGCGGCGCTGCGCATGCCGCTGATCAATGGATTACGCCAACGCAGGATGAACTGAAGATGACGAGCTTTCCCAAAGCTCCCGGAGCTTCAGCCATTATTCTGAACTATGACGAACTGACTGAAGATGCTCTCCATATGGAGAGTCATTATGTCCGTATCAAGATTCTGAATGAAGAAGGCCTTAAACATGCTGACATAGAGCTTTTCCAGAATCGAGAGTCAGGTGGGTGGGCGTATACCGTCGATGATGTGCAGGCAAGAACAATTCATCCCGACGGCACGGTTATTCCGTTTACGGGCAAGCCTTACCAGAAAGTCATCGTAAAAAATAAAGAGCATCAGCACACCGCGAAGGTGATTACGTTGCCCGATGTCACGGTGGGCAGCATTATTGAGATTCGCTATAAAGGGCGTTGGGACGACAACTGGTATACGCTGCCAAGATGGTCCGTTCAGGAGGATCTCTATATAGTGAAATCGCACTATGTATGGAAGCCCACAACGCGTGAGTTGCTCTCTTCAGATGGAAAGACAAACAGTCGCATCTCATGGACGCCGATCCTGCCCAAAGGCACGGAGTTGAAGCAAACTCAACTGCCGGGTGTTAACGGGAACAACGGCCAGATTATCTTCGAGCTGAATGCAAATGATGTGTCGGCGCTTGTTGAAGAAGACTATATGCCGCCGATGAAGAGCAACAGTTATCGAGTCATGTTCTATTACCTGAGCTATCGCAGCGCGGATGAATTCTGGCAAAACGAGGGGAAGAACTGGTCCAAGCGAGTCGATAAGTTCGCTGAAGCTTCAGCGGCGGTACACGCCTTTACGACCGAAGTAACGACGGGAGCTGCTACACAGGAAGAGAAGCTGAAGAAGATCTATGCGGCAGTGATGTTGATGGATAATACGGACTTTACCCGTACACGCACCGAGTCCGAAGAAAAAGCGAATGGTCTAAAAACGGCTAAGACTGCGGACGATATCCTCACACGCAAGCGCGGCAGCGGAGACGATCTGACGAAGCTCTTTCTCGCAATGGCGCGCGCAGCCGGCATGAAAGCCTACGGTATGGCGGTGGTGCGACGTGATGATCGTATCTTTCTTCCTTCGTGGCTTGATCTTGTTCAACTGGACGATCTTATCGCCATTGTCGTTGTCGATGGCAAAGAACAGTTTTTCGATCCAGGCATGAAGTATGTTCCTTATGGACATCTGGACTGGAAGCACACGTATGCCGGTGGTATCCGCCAGACCGACCAGGGCGTCAAGGTCGCGGAGCTGCCGGGCGAGAGCTATAAATACTCCCAGGTGCAGCGAGTTGCCGACCTGAAACTCGATGAGACAGGCAAGGCAACAGGGGTCGGCGTATTTACTTTTATGGGAGCTCCTGCCGTACGCTGGCGTCAACGTGCAACCCGCACCGACGAAACAGAGCTGAATCGTGATCTGAAGGACGCTGTAGAAGCCATGCTGCCCAGCGGCATGGAAGCAGAGGTCACGAAGATTGAACAGCTCTATGATTATGAAAAGCCGTTGAAGGTATCGCTCAAGGTAGGTGGGCCGGTAGGCGCTACAACCTCCAAGCGCATGATCCTTCCGGGTGACATCTACGAGTCGCGTGCCAAGGCGGCTTTCCCGCATGAGAAGCGTGAGCTTCCGGTCTACTTCAACTATGAAGTATGGGAGCGCGATGCCGTCCGGTATGTTCTTCCGGCTGGGATGAAGGTGGAGTCGGCTCCCGCGACAGCGCAGGATAAGATCCTCGAGAGCATGCTGTATGACATCAGCAGCCAGCAGGTGACGAACACGATCACGGTTCGGCGTAACCTGGCGCGCAACGGTCTGATTTATCCAGTCACTGACTATCCGACAATCCGGACCTTCTATAACAAGCTGCAGGCCAAGGATCAGGAGAACGTCGTGTTGCAGCCTGCACCGGCGGCTACAACCTCGGCGGCGAGCAACTAGGGCGGTTCTCTAAGAACTACGGAATCCGGCAGACGCGGATATCGTGATCGATGTAGGGACAATCAAGGCGGGTGTTGGCTGAGGGGCGAAGAATGACCCAGGTCACACCCGCCAGTTTCATTCTGGCGATACGTTTCGTATCATCCAGGTCGTCGAGATCACGCTGCAGAGCGACACCACGGACCCAGTCGCTGGCGATGGATGGTTTTACGGCTGCGATCCCTCCATCCTTGGATGATGAATCCGCCAACAATTCTGCGAGGCAGCAGAGCGAGCAGTGAGCCGAGCGCCAGGGCCATTGCCAGATAAAGAAATGTGAAAAAACGAAGAGGCTGCAGACTGGCAACCAGATGGTTGCCGCTCTCGGGGTGTGCGAACAGCAGGTTGACGACGATGGTGACGATCCCGCCCAGGCAGAGAGCCCGCAGAAAGGTCGAAAAGGTGTCGGTGAAGGACGCAGGCCGAAAACGGTCCAGCGTCAACAGCAACAGAATCGGAGCGATCACACCTACGATCTCATCCCAGCTCCAGCGGGTGAGGAACCAGTAGGTTCGGGAGACGGCGGCTTCGCGATACGCAGGGGATTCGACAGGTGCAAGCCAATGGACGGCTGTCGACGTCGCCAGGGCAAATGCGATGACGCCATACACCATGGCGCGGCTTCCGCTGCGCAGGGCCAGAATCAGTGCGATCAGGTAGATCCCGCAGGCGGCGATCAGCGGATGGAGCAGGCCGCCCGGCACAAGGAAAATCGCAACACGCATCCAGCGTGGCTGTTCTTGCAGAGATTCGGCGATGGCAAAGAGCACCATCGGAAGACCAAGCGAACGCGAGGTGAGATAGGGATCCGCCATGATGATCGATGTCCCTGCGACAGGCATCGACATGATCGCGGTGAAGAGAAGCAGAGCGAACCAGCAGGCCGCCTGGGTCTGGAGGCACGTTCGAAGAATGCTGTGCAGCCCGCTCAGAGTGAGATAGACGGACGCCAGATAGCCTAGAAAAAAGATCCAGGTCAGGCTCAGGTGCGTCATCGTCGCGATGCCGGTCATCATCCGCGAAAAGAAGAGGCAGGAGACGTGTGCATCGGCAAACTGGCTGAGGTGAGGGAAGAGCTGGGGCTGCAGCGCGTGTTGGGCAGCGGCGATATAAATGCCGCCATCTTCGCTGTAAGGGTGGTATCCATGAATGACCAGGGCCGCAAGGGTGAGAACAGCCAGAACCAGGGCCTGTCCGCTACGGGAGGCGGTGAACTGGCGAACAGTGCGCTCTACCGGTCGCGGTTGCGTTACTACGAACGTGGCCAATGGTTAGAAGAGCTCCGATGGTCTAAGCATTTAGACGAACAGGCATGTGGAAAAAGTTTCGGTATCGCTCAATCTGGGAAGGAATTGGCCCTGGTGTCGTCCTCACTATAATAAGGACGATGCTCTGCACCCATGAACTGTTGCCCGTGCCTGCTCCCAAGGCCCGTCCAAGGATAACCGCATGACGCCGCAGCAGCGCCGCAATCTGCTGAAAACAGTCCCCGGTTTTCTCATCAGCGGTTTTTTTCTTTGGTACACCTTCCGCAGCGTTAACTATGCCGGTCTGCGGCAGGTGCGGCTGGTGGAGCCTGTATGGATGCTGGCCGCTGTAGTCTTTCTGGTTGTCGGCTATACGCTGCGGTCGCACCGGTGGTGGCTGATGATGCGTGCCTCAAGCCACGCGAAGTTTTCCACCTGCGCCCGGGTATTGATGACCAGCTTTGCGGCCAATAACATCATGCCGCTCCGTGTTGGAGATTTTCTCCGCGTCTTCAGCTATGCCGGTGATCTGGACTCGAACGCGCCCGCGATTCTAAGCACTGTCGTTCTGGAGCGCGTTCTGGATGTCTTCACGCTGTTGCTCCTGTTCGTGCTCACGATGGGCCGCAACTCGACGCTGATCTCGCATAAATCGCAGATCGTGGCGCGCGTGCTGCTGCTGGGGGTGAGCGGCACAGTACTGGTGCTGCTGCTGGCCGCAGGAGCACTGAAGTCTCCCTTGAGAAGGCTCCTGAATCTGCTGCCGCATCCGGGACTGGTGGGCAAGCTTGAGGCGCGGCTGATCTCGGCGTTGGATGCGATTGCCCTCATCTCTCTGCCGGTGCGGCTGGTGCTGGT
>NZ_JBFRCY010000344.1:0-4730 GCF_052113305.1 Terriglobus sp. YAF25 | reverse complement strand
ACCTACAACACCGCTTCGTTCACCATCAACAAGGCCGTAGCCTCGGTGACTCCGAATGCTGCGAGCAAGACCTACGGAACGGCGGATCCGGCTCTAACGGGAACCATGACTGGCTTCCTGGCTGCCGACAGTGTGACTGCAGTCTATAGCCGCACGGCTGGTGAGACCGTGGCCGGTGGACCGTACAGCATCAGTGCCGTGCTGAGCCCGGCTGCTGTACTGAACAACTACACCATCACTTACAACACCGCTGCGTTCACCATCAACAAGGCGGTGGCCTCGGTGACTCCGAACGCAGCCAGCAAGACTTACGGAACAACGGATCCAGCTCTGACTGGGACCCTAACCGGCTTCCTCGCTTCGGACAGCGTGACTGCAACCTACAGCCGTGCCGCTGGTGAGACCGTCGCCGGTGGACCATACAGCATCAGTGCCGCGCTGAGCCCGGTGGCTGTGCTGGGTAACTACGCCATCACCTACAACACCGCAGAGTTCACCATCAACAAGGCCGTAGCCGCGGTGACTCCGAACGCTGCCAGCAAGACCTATGGGACGGCCGACCCAGCACTGACGGGAACACTCACCGGATTCCTGGCTGCCGACAGCGTGACGGCGACCTATAGCCGTGCCGCAGGCGAGACTGTGGCCGGCGGACCGTACACCATCAGCGCCGTGCTGAGCCCGGCGTCTGTGCTGAGTAACTACATCATTACCTACAACACAGCGGAGTTCACCATCAACAAGGCTGTCGCCTCGGTGACGCCGAACGCGGCCAGCAAGACCTACGGAACGGCGGACCCGGCACTGACCGGAACCCTAGCCGGCTTCCTGGCTGGAGACGGAGTAACGGCGACCTACAGCCGTGCCGCGGGCGAGACCGTGGCCGGTGGACCGTACACCATCAGCGCCGCACTGAGCCCGGCCGCTGTGCTGGGTAACTACACCATCACCTACTGCACTGCGGAGTTCGCCATCAACAAGGCGGTGGCCTCGGTGACGCCGACCGCTGCAAACAAGACCTACGGAACGGCGGACCCTGCACTGACCGGAACCCTAACCGGATTCCTGGCCTCGGACGGAGTGACGGCAACCTACAGCCGCGCCGCGGGCGAGACTGTGACCGGCGGGCCGTACAGCATCACTGCGGTGCTGAGCCCTGCTACGGTGCTGGACAACTACACCATCACCTACAGCACGGCTGCGTTCACCATCAACAAGCGCGCTCTGACCGTCACAGCAACGTCAGCCAGCAAAACATACGATGGCACGACCTTGGCATCGGTCACTCTAAGCGATAACCGCGTCGAAGGGAACCTGCTGAGCGAAGCCTGGACAAGTGCGACTTTCAGCGACCAGAATGCAGGCTCCGGGAAGACAGTGACCATAACCGGAATCTCCATCTCAGGCGCCGACGTCGAGAACTATGCCTTGGGAAATACCACTGCATCGACAACTGCAGACATAACGGCACGCGCAATCGAAGTGACAGGGGTGTCAGACAGCAAAACGTATGACGCAACTACCACTTCATTGAAGTCTCCTTCGATCACGGCAGGATCGCTCGCAACAGGAGACAACGCCACTTACTCTCAGGTCTTCGACAGTAAAAAAGTGGGAAATCGTTCGCTGCTTCCCTCGATCGCCATCGCAGACGGAAACAGCGGACATAACTACTCTGTTGTCTTCCACAATGCGAGTGGGACTATTAGTCCTTTGACGATCGCCGGTTCGATCACCGTGTCGGACAAAACATACGACGGCACGATCACTGCTTCGATCGCCACTCGTACGCTGAGCGGCATTCTCCCCAACGATGTAGCGAGCTATACGGGAGGAACGGCCACGTTTAGCGATAGCAATGCGGGCGTAGGCAAGACCGTCACTGCTGCGGGCCTTTCCCTCTCAGGTGTCGATGCTGGAAACTACACTGTAAATTCCACAGCTACGACGACAGCGACGATCGCCAAGGCTAACCAGCAGATCTCGTGGAGTGCACCAGCGCCCATCGTCTTTGGCACAAGCCTGGGCAACACCCAGCTCAATGCCACAGTGACCGGAGTACAGGGTGGAACCGCACCTGGAGCACTCACGTACACACCGGCAGCGGGAACGGTTCTAGGTGTCGGAACCCGCCAACTACGGGTTGATGCTGCCTCAACGATCAACTACAACGCAGCGACTGCAACGGTCTCCATCAAAGTCAACTATTCGACAGGTGTTTGCCTGGGCGATCTCGGACACACGATCCTGCAGCCGGTCAATGCGGACGGAAGCAGCACGTTCAAGCAAGGAAGTACAGTTCCGGCGAAATTCAGGGTATGTGACAGCACCGGGCACTCCATCGGAACTTCGSGAGTGGTGACGAGCTTCAATCTAGTTCAAATTATCGGCGGTACGGTGACAACGACTGTAGAAGAGGCCGTTACCTCCACCACACCAGACACCAACTTTAGATGGGATCCGTCGGCTCAACAATGGATCTTCAACGTAAGCACTAAACCGCTCTCAACGCAGAAGACCTACGTCTATTCGATTGGGCTAAATGACGGATCAACCATCCTCTTCCAATACGGATTGCCGAAATAGTGGAGGACCTATGAACAACACTCGCATCGGCCAATGGCTTGGAAAAGTTCTCAGGAGAGGGTTGGCCCTGGCTGTTGCATTCTTGCTGCTTTTTGGTCTTGACTGGCGATTCTTCGCATTTTCAGTAGGGACTGAAAATGCTCAGTTAGCACGCGCTAAAAAGCGAGGCAGCAAAGATATTGTTCAATTGACGGAACTGCCTCCGACGACCTTCACCCTCACGACAGAATGGATTGCAGATCCTGGCCTGGATAGCGGGACATTCCGCTATCGTGTCGATGCGATCCCACACCGCATCATCGCGAACGATCCGGATTCGCTCTCCTACAAGTTTTTGCTCTGTGAACACATCCTCATGCTTTACGACCAGAATCACTTCATACTGCAGGCCGTTCCATTTTCGTTTGTTCAGTATAGAAACGCGAGGAAGATAGAACGCTTGAGCAGCAATTACTCGGCGCGAATGACGAGATCGATTTACAAACAACTTGGTATTGGAACCGATTCCTGGAGCGTCGAATCGCGCTGCAAAAATGAAATAACTATCGCCCCGAACCCGCTGCACAATCGACCACATTCCCTTCAAGCTCGGAAATAAATCGCGATATCGCCCATGAGGTATACGCCAATCGATTCTGCTCGGTGACGCAAAACCCAAAATTGGATCGGATGCTGATTCGAATCCAAGATTCGACCGTGCGCGCCATTTCCCTCCCAGGCAAAGTGTGTCTACTACCAAGTTAATGATCAAGCATCCCCGCCGAACCCATTGGGTGGTAAACGCGCCATGAGGGAAGTGATTGGCATGTCGGCGACCCGGAGGTGGATCGGGCAGGAAAGATTGGCGCATATCCTTATGGAGAGTGCCAACATCGCTACCATCGGTGGGTCGCGGAGTTCAATATATCCAAATTCGCTTCGGACGCCAACATCAACTCTGTACCCGTAACGCTCGGGTGCCTCCAGCTTTTTTCAGTCGATCAACGGCTCGTTGGTGAAAGCGTAGGTGATATGGCATTCTTGCTTGACTCACCTGGACGATCCTGCGTATTTCTTTAGAGCTAATCTCGGGGTTAAGCCGGGGGTTTCGGTACCAGGGCATTGATGAGTGCTAGATTTTGATGTGGGGACAAGTTCGCGATGATGGAATTTCATATTTCGAGAGGCGCCCGAGACCGTTACCAGTTCGCTGGAAATCTCTTTTCCTTTACGGGCAACGTAGTCTTCGCGAATGTGTCGGCAAGCCGTGAGTTTGCGCACCGGATGAATAAGGTTCGTGATGTGCAGAAGCATCCGGAGCGTGCCGTGCATGCCGGAGCAATTTACGCCATGGGTTTGATTGACGAGGCCAGTCATGTACTCCTGGAGCGCTATCGGCAAGAGTTTGATCCCGCCGCAATCACAGATGCCCTCACCTGGTTCGCCGGGCACATAGGATCGGATGCGTTGGACCGGATGCTGCTGAGCTTTGTGGAGCAGTTTCCGGGCAGCAGCGTCTATCGCGGACTGCAAACCCCGAAGGAATGGCTTACAGGCTCGACCGATGGCATCCCCCACCGGGCGGTCGCGCTGGAAGAGATGATTCTGCTTTGGATGGCAAACCGCAACGAGGCCTTCCGTCCATTCGAAGAGTTGTTCGAGGACAAGAGCCTGGCGGAGCAAACCGCCTATCGGAGCGTCGTGGAGAAGCTGCCGGCGTATTTTGCGACCCGCCCCCTTGTGCCGATGGAAGACTCCGAGCCGCAGAGCCTGTTTGACGTGTTGCGAGCGCCTGCGGTTGCCGCTCCAGGCTCGCTGAGGGAGCAACTTGATCTAATCCGGATAAAGTGGAGGCGGCTGCTCGGGGAGAGCCTCGATCGCTTATTGTCGATCGCAGGCGAGATCCTGCAGGAAGAAGACCTGGCTATCTGGCTGCAATTCAATCCACCGAACGCGGCGGCCGAGGCGGCTGCCAGGGCCGCTGCGGAGGCCGCAGCAGCAGCGGCAGCGCAACGACGCAGGGAGAGCGGACAGCAGCAATGGCCTTCGATGGTCAGCCGTTCAGAGGTGCCGCAGTTTGGCGATGCTGTCCATGAAACTGAAAAGTTCAGCCCGGACGTGGCCTGGATGCCTGGCGCCGTGTTGATCCTGGCGCCGTGTTGATC
>NZ_JBFRCY010000343.1:0-4732 GCF_052113305.1 Terriglobus sp. YAF25 | reverse complement strand
CTGCAAGTTCTTCGTGCATGCCGCGCATGAGCGCTTCGCTTCTCCGCGCGGCATCCTTGCGGTCTTCGGTGCGGATCGCCACTGGTGAGTACTCCACCACGGCCTCAATCGTCTTTAGTGTGAACAGCTTCATCATGTGCGGGCCGAAGCTCATATTGCCCCAGTAGGCCACCTTCTGCCGCACCGCCTCACGTCCCTCGCCCGGAATCGCATAGCGGACGCAACACGTCCAGATCTCCGCCTCGGCCCTTACCGGCGCCTCAAAGAGCGATGTACGGAATGGTCGAATCTGCTCGCCATCCGAGCTGGTTCCCTCAGGGAAAAACAGCACCATCAATCCCTGCTCCATGCGCTCGTGCATCTGCGCAGCCACACTGGCCGTCGCCATCCGGTTCTCGCGATTCACGAAGATGGTGCCGGCAATGCGAGTTAACCAGCCGAAGACCGGCCAGTCTTTCACCTCTGCCTTTGAGACGAAGACCGTCGGCACAATCGAGCCCAACACCAGCACGTCGACATAGCCCATGTGGTTGCTCACGAGCAGACCATGCCGGGCCGGCTCACCGATGATGCGCACGCGCACACCGGCCATACGGACGACGAAGCGGCTCCACTTGCACATCCAAACCGCCCTGCCCCGTGCTGACTTATCCCTTTGCAGCGCCGCTTCAGTCAGCGCTACTACCGTCATTCCTGCCAGAAACAACAGACGCCGCAGCGCCCGCAACACACCTATCAACTCTCTCGTCCCTTCATCCAAACAGCCGTGCAGCCATTCTAGGATGAAGCCGTTCCAAATCCATAAGGGTAAGAAAATCGATGGTGCGGAATTCGCGGTCGATCGCCGGTTCTCCGCAGATCCGCGCCCCCAGCGCCAGGTAGCTGCGCAGCAGCTTGGGAGGCTGCTTGACCTCGGCCTCGTCTCCGGCGCGCTCCATGCGCAGTGCCGGAAGGGGAAGCGTCCGGAGAGGCTCCTCCACCTGGTACTCCTTCAGCCCGCGAAACACGCTCCAGCCTTCGGCCGCATCTTGTGAGTTCAACGAGCAGCAGCCGATCATCCAGCGCGCATCGCGCTCTTTGGCGTAGCGGGCAATTGCCTTCCACAGCAGATTCAGGACCTCAGGCAAGCGATGATCGCGATGAATGCAGGCCCGGCCCAGCTCGATTGTCCGCTCCCGCAGCGATTCATACGGGCTGAGATCGAATTCCTGTGCGCTGTAATATCCATGGGCCTGCAATGCGCGCAGGCCTGTCTGCAGCCGATAAGTGCCGATCACCGTTCCGCACTCGATACGCTCCACGACGATGTGGTCGCACACGTCATCGAAGCGGTCACGATCGTGGCCGGTGGCAAAGGCCTCTTCGCTTCCCTCGTTCAGCTCCAGGTTGAAAACGACAAAGCGCAGTCGATATACCGCCAGCCGATCAGCCTCAGTTACCGCCAGCCTTGCCCGGTAGGGCCCCACTTGCAACACAGCATCGCCCGGCGCCCATACAACCGGCTGCAAAGAAACCGGAGTCCGAACCGCAGTTGCCATCCTCACCTCGCCCTGATTGCTGCGTGAAGAGTGACACCATTCCGCGAAGAACCTGCAAATCTGCGGTCAACATCTGGTTCAGATCGTGTAAATACGCTGCAAATATGAAAAACGGGAGAGTCCAATGGACTCTCCCGTTCTATCGCCCACAATTCATTGGATCTAGATCATTTTTCCTGTTGCTGGGTATCCCGGAGGGATCGCGCAGCGGCGTTTTCATTGCGGAAAACGCCCAGAGATGCAGAATCCCTAGACTACACCTACAGGAAAATGATCTACGGACGATACGGTGGCACCGGGTCCGCACTGCGCACCCAGGCCGTGTAGATCATGTCCCGCAGCTCTRTCGCTCCCGCCGCCAGGCGATCGTCAATAAAGCTCCGCGCATCCGGCGTGCCCGAACCCATAAAGCCACCCGCCTTCTCCAACTGGTAGGTCTTCTCCACCATGGTCTGCGAGTGCCGCAGGTAGGCCACGTAATCGTCGAAGACGTCGCCCAGCAGCTTCGGCTCCTTGCTGACCAGCGGCGAGACCTCGGCGATCTTGATGTTCGCCTTGACGTACGTGCTCTCCATCAGGCCGTGGATCTTGTGYTCGGTGGTGTAACCGCTTGGGTTCGCCCCGGTCCAGCCGTTGTATTGGATCGACGTATGGTGCGGGTTGGAGCCGTCGCCGACATAGTGCCCAAGCCAGCCGGCGTAGAACAGAATTGCAGCCTCAACCGGCTTTGTATCCTTCTTCTCGGCCGACAATGTCCGGTAGGCCCGCATCGCCGCCTTCAGGCGCTCCCAGACCTCGGTGGTCACGTACGGTTGCAGACCAACCTTTTCGGGAGTCAGCGGAACATCCGGATGCTTCGACTGCGCCGCGGCCAGCCCGCGGATAAAGTCATAGCGCTTGCGCGGGAGCGGCCCAGCCAGATCAGCCCACTCCATGTCCATGAAGTGCTCAGGCGCCTGCGCGGCGTTCAGCTCGGGTTCGGTGGAGTCGCGCCAGCGATCGGGCTCCGGTCCCAGGTATTCCACCTCATTGATCGCTTCGGGCGTCTTCAGAAACGCCGGAACATCCGCCGGCAGGGCCTGTATCGCCAGCCGGTTAATCATCATGTGGCCTTCCAGCCCCCATCCAAACGTCGGCGGAGCCGCCATTAAAGGCAGCAACGCTACAGCCGCGCCAAAGCGCACCAAGGTCCGCAATCTTTGCATGGCGACGAGTATATCCGCCCCCACATTGCCCCGAAAGTCCAGGATTTTTCCGCCAACCGAAAATTCACGAAAACCCGCGCCGTTCCAGTGCAAAATTGATATCCTAGAGGTTGTTATGCCGACTAAAAAAGAGCTTCTGACCAACCCCATCCAGCACATCGACATCAAGCAGCACAACGTCGTTCCGCTGGTCGATGCCATGGCAAACATGGCCTATTCGTCGCGTGACCTCAACCGCGCCGCCAAGATCTACGAGATGATGCTGCAGGATAAGGACTGCGGCGTGATCCTCTGCCTCGCCGGCTCGCTCATCTCCGCCGGCCTGAAGCAGATCTTCGTTGACCTGATCCGCAACAACATGGTCGACGCCATCGTTTCCACCGGCGCCAACATTGTCGATCAGGACTTCTTCGAGGCCCTCGGCTTCAAACACTGGATCGCGAGCGAAGAGTACAAATACGGTGCCCACGATGCCGATCTCCGGGATCTGGCCATCGACCGTATCTACGACACCTTCATCGACGAAGACGAGCTCCGCATCTGCGACGACACCACCAAGATCATCGCCGACTCGCTCGAGCCCCGCGCCTACTCCTYGCGTGAGTTCATCCATGCCATGGGCGCCTACCTGGTGAAGAATGGAAAGACCCCGGCGAACGGCGGAGCCGACTCGATCGTGCTCGCGGCCTATGAGAAGAACGTGCCGATCTTCTGCCCGGCCTTCTCCGACTGCTCGGCCGGTTTCGGCTTGGTCGCTCATCAGCACCAACGCACCGCCGCCGGCAAGCCGGTGGTTGCCATCGACTCCGCCAAGGACTTCTACGAGCTGACCAAGATCAAGCTCGAGAATCCTGTAACCGGCCTGCTGATGGTCGGCGGCGGCGTTCCCAAGAACTTCGCCCAGGACATCGTTGTGGCCGCGGAAGTTCTGCTCGGCGACGATGCAGATGTGGCCATGCACAAGTACGCCATCCAGATCACCGTTGCCGACTCGCGCGACGGCGCCCTCTCCGGCTCCACGCTGAAGGAAGCTTCGAGCTGGGGCAAGGTCGACCTGGCTTGGGAGCAGATGGTCTACGCCGAGGCCACTATGGCTCTACCGCTCATCACCGGCTACGCCTTCCACAAAGAAGCCCACGCCGCCCGCACCGGCAAGAACTTCGCCACGATGCTCGAGCCGGTCACAGCGTAAGACAACATCCGCATCAACGAGAAAGGCCGGGCATACGCCCGGCCTTTCTTCTTATGTTCAGCAATGACATATTCGGGCTGCTATACATTCGTTGCCCCATTCTTCGCTGTAAGCGAAGGGTGGGGTTTCTCGCGAAGCGAGATCGTTTTGATCTTTGGCTGAAGGCGGACACCAAGTTTGTTCAATACGCTGAAAACGGTCGCGCACAGCGCGATACCCCACCCTTCGCGATACAACCGCGAAGAATGGGGCAACGAATATATCGGCTTCCCGACAGAGCTTACTTGCAATCTTTCTTCCCGGTATCCGCAATCCCTGCGATCATCCACGTCCCGTCTTTCTTCACCATGTTGAAGAGGTCGGTTCCGCAGTGATCGACCTTGCCGTCGACATAGAAGTCAAACGGAGCCCAGACAACCGCTAGATCGTTATCGATCCGGATCAGCGGGTCGTGGATCTTCTCTTCAATCTTCGTCGTTCCTGGTTTGCTCACACGCTCGGCGAACTGTTCAATCGTCATCTGTCCGGGCTTGCCGTTGCGCATCAATACCAGCGACCCACCGGGCAGAAACGAAGCCTTCATCGCGGCAGCATCGCGCGCCGAAAGACCAGCAAAGAAAGCCTGTACAGGAGCTAATACTGCATCCTCTTCGGGCGTGCCCGCCACCGCAGCCGAAGTCACCAGTAGACCTGCGCACAACAACGCAATCTTCTTCATGGCTGCAGATTCTAGAGCATTTTCCCTGTTGCTGGGTATCTGTGATGTTTCAAGAGGTTGTTGTCCATCCGTTTGTATC
>NZ_JBFRCY010000342.1:0-7838 GCF_052113305.1 Terriglobus sp. YAF25 | reverse complement strand
TTCCACTACCGGCACGGTCACCGGTTCCAGCGCATCTTCCAGCCGCAGCTCGTCTTCTTCGCGGATCTCCTCCATCGAGGGCAGCACCATTCCACCCTGCTTCGTCAACAGCTCGAAGATCGGTACTGGCTGCAAGCTTCGGGACAGGGTATACGCAATCGTATTCGCCAGGATTACCGGTAGGACGATCGAGTAATTCTGGCTCACCTCCAGCACCATGAATACGCTGGTCAATGGTGCGCGGAGGAAGGCCGCAAACAGCACACCCATTCCTACGAGTGCGTACGATCCAATGGATCCATTCAAGCCAGGAAAGAATTTCTTCTCAAACATCCCGAGCGCCGCACCGAGAGTCGCACCGATGAACAACGTCGGCGCGAACATTCCGCCTGGGGTTCCGCTGGAGAAGGAAAGCGACGTTGCCGCGATCTTCAGACCCGCCAGTATCAGGAGCATCTCCCATGTGTACTGCGAATGCATTGCTTGATCGATAGCGTCGTAGCCGGCGCCCATCACCTGGGGGAAGCCGAAGTAGCCGATACCGCCGACGATCAGACCAGCCAGCATTGGCTGCAGGATTCGTAATGCAGGCGATTGCTGGCGTAGCCACGGATGCAGCCAGCCAATTGTCTTCGCAAAGATCAGAGCCGCAACACCGCCGGCAAACCCCAGCACCGCATACGCGAGCAGCTCGCGTGGATCGCGCAGGACTACCTCAGGAATCCGGAACATCGGCTCCGCGCCCCAGAAGCTGCGTGCCACCAYGACGCTTGCCACGGCCGACAACACCACGGAGCCCAGCACTGCCGCGCTCCACTGCCCGATGACCTCTTCAATCACAAACAGGATTGCCGAGATTGGCGCATTGAATGCAGCCGCCAAGCCCGCCGCTGCGCCGACCGGCGCGAAGATTCTCAGCTTCCTTCGTGAGATGCCCACACGCCGGCTTACCAGGGAGGCTACGCCCGCACCGATCTGTAGCGATGGGTCCTCTGGACCCAACGAGTGTCCGCTGCCAATCGCCAGCGCAGAGAGCAAAAACTTTCCGATCACTGTTCTGAAGGAGATATATCCGTTATGGATGTACAGTGCGGCCTTCGTCTGATTCACACCGCTGCCGCGAACGTTCGGAAAAACGTAGCGTGTCGCAATCGCGATGCCTAGTCCAATAGCCGCAGGTATGAAGATCAGGCGCAGATGATGCGGTTCCGATACCGAACCCAGCAGTAGTACCTGGAGCCATTCAATCGCCATTCGGAACGATACGACGAGTAAGCCGGCAATCACCCCAATAAAGATCGACAGCAGAAGGAACAGCCGCTCTTCGCGTTGCCGCATCTGCCTTGCGTCCAACTGATTCTCCTCAGGTGTTCCTTGCGTGGCTTTATTCATTGGCTGGCACCGACCTTCGCGAGTAGATCATTAACTTCACCTTGCACCGCTTCGTCCCTGGGCCAGTTTCCGGCGACCACCAGCAGTTCCTCGCGAGCCGCAGCATTGTTGTGCTGCRCAATCAGGAAGCGAGCCAGCTCCAGCCGTCCCTCACGGCGGTGTACCGCTCCATTTTCGTCCCACCGGCCGTCGATCGCGGCCCGATAAAAGCGGGCTGCTGCTGCTGGATCTCCACGTCGTGCCGCGAGCCGAGCCAATTGCAGATTGATCTGCCCATCACCTGGATGAGCGTCCCATAGCCCCAGAAAGGAGTTGTATGCCTCTTCGGTATGCGTTGGTCCGGCGGCTGCGAGTGACTGAGCAAGCAATAGCTCATTCGCAGGTGTTCCCGGAGCAAACGTCAAAGCGATGCGGAAGTCTTTCACAGCATCTTCCGCATCACCGGCATTCAACGTCTGCTGTCCCTTCGCGGTCCATGCCCGAGCCTCTCCTGCACGATGGTTCGTGAAACTCCGGAAGAGGAACAGTGTCACCACGAACAATGCCGCCGTTACCAGGGTCAGGGCGAGAAAAGCCAGTGCATCATGCAGTAACAACTCACGGCGAGTGCGCCTCTGTATGTCCACGGAGCCAGTCATTTGTTCCTCGTTAGTCCAGATCGTATCCGAAGAGACGCAGGCGCTCGTTTTCACGCTCAATTGAGCGCTCTCTGCCTCGCAGCAGGCCCCTTATGGAGAGTTCGCCGCATATCTGCCCTGTGGCCCGCTCGACGACTGGCAATGCTTCTACTCCTTCCGTTGCCATAATCTCCGCCGCTCCACGTGTCGTTGAATCGTCATAGGCGTAGAAAGACGGAAGCGCATGGGCAGGCGGATTGGCTGCGAGAGGAGACATCACTTCGCGGACAAGCACCAGCTCAAGCGGGTCAACGCCGTATTCGCGAGTCAAATGGAACCCTCGACGGCTGAGTTTCTCGGTCAGGATCGAACGAGGCATGATCAATGCCGTGACGAGGTAAGACGCGATGCAGGCCATGGAGAGGGGAAGCAGTGCGGGCAGGCAATGTGTCACCTCGAGGCTGAAGATGATGGCGGTCAAGGGAACACCGAGCGAGCCGGCCAACATGGATCCCATGCCAATCAGCGCGAAGAACGCCTGAGTTTCGGCCGGAGCGTGCGCCAGGTGTCCGGCAAGTGCTCCAACCGCTCCTCCAATCATGAGGAGCGGCGCAAGAACACCACCAGATGTTCCCGATCCCAGAGAGAATGCCCACATCAGCGACTTCGCGAGAAGGATTCCGACAATCAGGGCAAGCGGAGCCGAGCCCTGCAGCAGTTCGGCGATGTTTTCATATCCAACGCCAAGGCCACGGGGGAAGAAGAGACCGCCGAGACCGATGCCGATACCACCGATCGCGGGCCACCACATCCAGTGAATGGGCAAATGCTCGAAGAGATCCTCAAACGCATACATCATGCGGCTCATAAGCGCTGCAACGATGCCGATGAAAGCGCCCAGGAGAAGAGCCGCAACGGAAAGGGTAGTGAAGTGGACTTCTGCAATAGCCGGCATGGCGAACAGTGGCCCTGCGCCCAGCCAATAGACACGGAAAAGCGCGGCCGTAGCACTTGCAATGGCAACGGGAACCAGGCTGCGCGGCCGCCATTCGAAGAGCAAAAGCTCAACGGCGATAAGAATCGCGGCGAGCGGGGTTGCAAAGGTGGCCGACATGCCCGCCGCGGCTCCGGCAACAAGCAGTGTGGTGCGTTCCGCGTCGGTCACATGCATCCACTGTCCGACGAGTGATCCAAGGGCGCCGCCCGTCATGATGATTGGGCCTTCCGCGCCGAACGGACCACCGGAGCCGATCGCTACTGCGGCGGAGACGGGTTTTAGAACCGCGATCTTCGGGTCAACTTTGGCGCGGCGAAGCAGAATCGCCTCGATCGCTTCCGGAATACCGTGTCCGCGTATCTTGTCAGATCCGAAGCGAGCCATAACGCCAACGATGAGGCCACCCACAATTGGAACGAAGACCATCAGGTGTCCCAAGGGGCTGCCGGCGGGTGAGACAGGCGCAAAGCTGAGACGGTGGTAGTAAAAAATATTGGTTGAAAACGCGATACAGCGTAGAAGCAGAACCGCCAACAGCGTTGCACAGATACCGATGCCGACTGCGACGCCAGATAGCAGCCAAACTCGTTTATCAACCGTGAAATCTCTGAGTATCGATGGTTCCGACTGCAAAGGGTCCTTCTTTCATCGGTCCGGTATATCGAGAGCCGTTTGAGGAGTTGATTTGCCTGGACGTTCAACAACGGAATTGTGTCGAAGGCCCATCACATCTGCGATGTAGGAGATCGTCGCCAGGGTGCCATCCGGAGCGCCGGAAGTTTGCAACAAGGGCAGATGCTGTTGCGGCTGCAGGCTTCATCGCAGCTTGCTCACTGAATTGCGGAAAACGCCTGATTTCGGGACGGGACGGAGCCAGTAGCTGGATCTGGCTCCGTCCCGTCGTTCTGGGGGAGCGTTTCATTACATTTATATCGTAACACGACTTATTTATTGGTCGAAATGCAGCAGCCTCCAGCGCAATCGATCTGATGGGTTGCCCACCACATGGCGGCTTGTGGGCGTTGCCAGTGCATCAAAGTAGTTCGCCTGGCTCCAAGTGCAGAGGCGTTGTTGACGATGTCTGCGGACCTTTACTAGCATCGGAAAGCTCCGCAACGAGCAGTGAAACATTTCGGTTGAGGAATGAACCAACTGCGACCGCTACCAAGCGACATAGCCGCAGTGTGACTGGCTACAAAGAAAGGCGCGAGGATGAATAAACGTGAGTTTTTAAAGGCGTCTGGTTCTGCAATGGCGGGAGCTCTGCTCTCGCGAATGGGCTTCGGACAGACGCAAAAAGAGGCGGCGGCTAGAGCGAACCGAACTAACTGGGCAGGCAACTACACCTATAAGGCAGCACGGCTGGACGAACCCGGCAGCGCGGCTCGGGACAACTCAAGACGCTTTCCCGCGCGACCAACACTGATGAGTTTAATGGGGCTGTTGTGGCGTTGGGCGCGCTGGGCGTTATCATCCGCATCACGCTTGCCGTGGTACCGACGTTTCAGATTTCGCAGATCGTCTATGAGAATCTGTCGTTCGATCAACTGGAGCATAACCTGGATGCGATCTTTGGCTCCGGTTACAGTGTCAGTCTCTTTACTGACTGGCAACATCATCGTGCAACCCAGGTGTGGCTGAAACAGAGCATCACCGGTTCGACGACGCCGGCTCTGCCGCCGCTCTTCTATGGCGCTACGCTGCAGAAGACGAAGCTCCATCCTCTGGCCGGACACTCCCCGGAGAACTGCACCGAACAGCTCGGAGTTCCGGGACCATGGTACGAACGCCTCCCTCACTTCCGCATGAACTTCACACCTTCCAGTGGCGCAGAGCTGCAGTCGGAGTATTTTGTTCCGCGCGCGCAGGCATACAAAGCCATTCTGGCGGTGGAGCAGTTGCGCGACAAAATTACGCCGCATCTTTTCATCACCGAGCTGCGCACCATCGCCGCGGACGACCTGTGGCTCAGCACGGCGTACAAGCGCGATTCCGTGGCGATCCACTTCACCTGGAAGCCGGAAGAAAAGGCGGTGCGGAGCGTTCTTCCGCTGATTGAAGAAAAGCTAGCGCCATTCGATGCTCGTCCGCACTGGGCGAAGGTATTCACCATGTCGCATCAGCGGCTCAGCCAGTTGTACCCGCGGCTTAACGACTTCCGCGCTCTGGCAGCGCAGTATGATCCGAACCGCAAGTTCCTCAACGCCTATCTGCAGAACGTCTTCGGCGCTTAGGACAACGGTGCAGCTGTATCCGCGTTACTTAAGCGGGTACAGCTTCATGTTGCGGAAGTAGACCTCGGCGCCCTCTGACTGGAAGAGGATCTTGCCGCTCGTAGGAAACGCATTGGTTCCCTCGTTGGCGAGCTTGCCGTTCACATACTGCCACACGTGCCCATTGCGGTTGACCAGTTCCAATACGTTCCACTCGCCATGTGGCTTCTCAACCTCGTTTACCGGGTCACGATAGCCGACTACGTTCTGATAGGGCCCCTTGTTGAAGCGATCGATCTTCAGTGCTTTGCCATCCGGACCGGTCACACGTATTCCGTCCTTACCGGTCAGTGCTGCGCCATCCGTCATCCAGAAGTCGCCCGTGCATCCCTCATTGATCTGAAACTCGACCGACCGGGGCCACACTTTGTTTGGGCCCTGAATGTTGTAAAGGATGCCGCTGTCGCGCGCCTTGCCCTGCCGTGAACCGTAGGTGCCTTCGCCCCACTTGAACTCGGCACGCAGATAGTAGTTGGAGTACTCCTGCTTGGTGATGAAGTAGCCCATTTCCATGCCGGAAACGTGCACGACACCGTTCTCGATGGTGAAGACGTGATTGGGGTCGTTGTTCAGCCCCTCGCTGGTGAGGAACGTATCGAAGCCTTTCAGGTCCTTCCCGTCAAAGAACTTCACGGCGCGTCCGTGTTTGGGGATCTCCGGTGACTGGCCTGCCGCCAGGACCCTGCTACCCAGCAGTACCGCTGCACAGATATAGGTTGCAATACGCATCTGCCGACGTGCCTCCCTTTGTGTCGCGACTGTTGTCATGGCGCTGAAGAACTACGGTTTCGGGTGCGGCGCCGTGATGGGCGAGCAGCAAGGTGTCATCACGGGCGTGAACTCCATCAGCTCCGTGCGTGTGCCTTCATCGTCGTAAGAGTTGAACTGCCACTTTCCATCGCGGCCAATCTGCATGGGGCTATGTTCGGTGCTGAGGCGGTCCTGCGCCGCCAACGTTGAGACGGCCTGTTCCATATTCACCACGCCGATGGAGTAGTGGTTCATCACGCCCGCCTGTTTCTGCGTCAGCTCCTGGCCCTCGCGCGGCAACATATATTCCACCCACTCGTTGGCATCGGGTGTCTGCTGCGAGATCCAGGAAGTACGGCCGTCGGTACCGCCTCCGTACCAGTAGGGCCGGAAGTTGAGAATCTCACGGTAGAAGCTGTCTTCCTTTGCCCGGTCATGCACCACCATGCCGACATGGATGATCCTCGCGCCGATGGGCTGTGCGCCATTGAGATCGGCCTTTCCCGGCTGCACAAACTCGACCGTGTACCCTTCAGGATCTTTCACCGAGAAGGTCTTTGATCCGTCATTCATCGTCTGAATCGTTGCCGGCACCTCGACGTGCTTCGCGGCGAGATACGACCGCAGGCCTGCGGCGTTGACCGTTTTGTAGGCAAGGTGATCCAGCCGGGTAATGCCGGCCTCTGCAGGGAGCGGCAGAACCTCGACAAACTGTGTTGCATTGACGTAATAACGAGTGCCCGCCGAGTTCTCCGGATCCGCAGCCTTCTTCAAGCCCAGGTCATGTTCGTAATATCGCTGTGCAGCCGCCATATCGCGCGCATAGACGGCGATATGAGAGATGCCGTCGATCGCGGGCCGTTGTTGCGCCGCGAGAGGAAGAGCGCTGAGGAGGAGGAGTAGAGTGGGTGCCTTCATCGCGCAACCATCATAGTCTGTCTCCGTTTCCTCGGCCACATTGCAGGTGAATTGCGGGATTAAGATATGGCGACCCAGTTCCGACCGGGTCGCCATATCGCGGTCGAGGTTATTGAGGGAAGTTGCCTCCCAGGGGGAGGTTGAAGCTACAGACGTTGTCCGTACCGACCTCGGCATGCAAAATGGCATGGTCAAGCGTCGTGTCGGTCAACCGGAATTTGTAGCCGGAAGCGATCTGCACCTGTGACCCTCCGTCGGGCGTGACATAGGCGTCGTAGGTCTGGTTGGGAATATTGAGAACCATCCAGAAGCTGTACTTCGTTCCCCCGGTGTAGGGAATCGAGTTTACAGCCGCATACCCGCCAATGTTGCCGTTGTAGGCATCAATGAAGCCGGAGGGATTGAAACGCACAATGGCCGCAAGCTGTGCATATGCGGCCGGTGTGCCGCTGCTGAGGCCGACAACCGTATTGGCATTATTTTGTGACGGAGTTGCATTGAACTTCACCGTGGGGGAGCCGGTCTGCGCAATATACGCGATGCTGTTCCAGGATGAGTTGTTCGCCTGTGTGCAGACCTCCGTCGAGTGCGTCAGCGCCTCGAACAAGGTCATGTGATTCCCGTGGTCTGTGTCCTGGGCAAGGTTCAGGCCGTTGTTCTGAATCCAGTTATAAGTATTTGCTGTGCCATGCTGGCCACTGGAGCCGTGCTGGTTTTGCATGGCGGCGACATTCAGGCGGTTATGGTACGCGTTGTAACCGATGACGTACGTCGCGCCGTAGCCCAGTTTGATCTGGTTGATGCCAACTCCGCCGGAGCTGGTGCAGAAGTCGAAGGGCGCGGTGATGATGTTGTTCTGGCCAGGGTTCTGTGCTTCGAGGCCTGCAATAA
>NZ_JBFRCY010000341.1:0-4738 GCF_052113305.1 Terriglobus sp. YAF25 | reverse complement strand
GTCTTCCGGAAGACGGTGTCGTAATCCTTGGCAATTGTCCGATCGGGGTGAACGGGATTTCCGTGGCACGAGAGCGCGCTGATCACCAGTCCGGCATCTTCGATTTGCCGCTTGAACGATGCGGCAACTTCCGGGGACTGCAGACAAGCATCGATATCGATGTGGTTGTTTCCAGGCCAGCCACCGGTACCGACCTCGATGGCCGTGATCTGGGGATAGCGTTTCAGCTCGGTCAGCATCTCTGCCAGGCTCAGTTTCGCAAAGACGGGATCGAAGACACCAAGTCGCATTCCATTTACCCTCGCCGCAATACTATCGCGTTCAAAATCGACCTATGACGGCACCATATATTTTGATAATTAACAATTGTCCGCAAAGAATCGCGGTTCATTCGACGCATTCGTTTTATCTTTGACAAACCTGTGCACGCCTAGGCAGGATTTATGGCAGTCGTACCGCTGCCGGAACCGAGGAAAAGCTGCTGATGTCAACACAACCGAAACGCCTCTCCATGGGACTGGTAGGGCCTGGGTTCATTGCACCGCACCATATTGACGCAGTTCGCCGCCTTGGAGACGTGGATGTCGTCGCAATCGCCGGCTCCAGTGCTGCCTCGGCACGGAAGAAAGCTGATCTGCTCCACATCGAGACCTCCTATGGCGACTACCGCGAGCTGATCGCGCGGCCGGATATCGATGTGATTCACAACACGACACCGAACCATCTGCACTTCCCTGTCAGCCTTGCARCTCTGGAAGCAGGCAAACACGTCATCTCCGACAAACCGCTGGCGATGACCTCGAACGAGGCCTCCACATTGCGTGCGGCAGCCGATGCCGCCGGTGTAGTAAATGCCGTCACCTTTAACTATCGCGGCAATCCCCTGGTGCAGCAGGCACGCCAGATGGTGGAACAGGACAAGCTTGGACGTGTCTTCTTCGTGCACGGTCAGTATCTGCAGGACTGGATGACGGACGATCAGGTCTATTCCTGGCGATCCGATCCGTCCAAAGGGGGCGTGAGTTCCGCGCTTGCCGACATTGGCTCGCACTGGTGCGATCTTGCACAGCATGTCGCCGGAGCGCGCATCATCGAGGTCCTGGCGGACATGACAACTGTGGTGAAGACCCGCTACACCAGCGGCGCCTCCGCTGAGGCGTTCTCACAGAACCAGACAGGCGAACGGCATCCAGTCACCGTCAACGGCGAAGATCTCGCATCCGTGCTGGTCCGCTTCGATAACGGAGCGCGTGGATGCTTTACGGTCGGTCAGGTATTGTCCGGCCACAAGAACGGGCTGCAACTCGAACTCAATGGCCGTACTTCTTCCCTTCGCTGGCTGCAGGAAGAACAGAATGAGCTCTGGATCGGTCACTACAACCGGCCGAACGAGATTCTGAAGAAAGATCCCAGCCTGATGCTTCCGGGTGCGGCAGCCTATGCCTCGCTACCTGGCGGACACCAGGAGGGCTGGCCCGACGCCTTCCGCAACATCATTGCGGATATTTACCAGTGGATCCGAACCGGCGATCGTCCGGCGACCGTCTGTACCTTTGCGGATGCCGAATACCTCAGCCACGTTCTCGACGCTATGCTGGCGAGCCATGAAGCTGGTAGCGTGTGGAAGCGGGTCCAATTGCCTGCGGTTGCGGGCGAGACCAACACGGCGTCCCTGGCCGCACAATAAAACAATTCAAACTGATTCCGGAGAGACGACTTCCCGATGAACATGCAGATGCGGTTCCGGCTGAGCGCCATGATGTTTTTGGAGTTTTTCATCTGGGGTTCCTGGTATGTGACAGTAACAACCTGGGTTAGCCAGACGCTCCACTTCAATGGCGTGCAGACGGGAATGGTTGCCGGTACCACAGCCATCGGTGCTGTGCTGTCGCCCTTCCTCGCGGGGTGGGTCGCGGACAACCTGATGGCCGCGGAGAAGATGCTGGCGCTGCTGCACCTGGTCGGAGCTGGGCTGATGTATGCAGCGTCGCTGCAGACGAGCTTCGCTCCACTGTACGGGCTGGTGCTTGCATACTCCATCCTCTACATGCCGACCCTTGGCCTGGTAAACGCGATTGCTTTCCGCCAGATGAACCATCCGAAGTCGGAGTTTGCTCCGATCCGGGTGCTGGGAACTATCGGCTGGATCTGCGCGGGACTCCTTGTGAGTTACGGATTCCATGGCGACGCGACGGCGCTTCCGCTCAAGCTGGCGGCAGGCGGTTCAATCGTGATGGCGGTGTATTCGCTGCTTCTACCCAATACGCCTCCACAGGCAACAGAGAGCTTCAAGGTGAGCAATCTGTTTCCGGTCGAAGTGCGACGGATGTTCGGTGATCGCAGCTTCCTGGTATTTGCCCTGGCGTCGTTCCTGATCTGCATTCCGCTGCAGTTCTATTACGCCTTCACGAATCCCTTTCTGAACCAGATCGGTGTGGCGAACGCCGCGGGCAAGATGACGTTCGGCCAGATGTCGGAGATGGGCTGCATGCTGCTCATCCCCTGGTTCTTCCGCCGGCTTGGTGTGAAGTGGATGCTGATCGCGGGCATTTCAGCATGGGTACTGCGGTATGTCTTCTTTGCCTATGGAAATCCGCAAGCGGGCGTCTGGATGCTCTTGCTTGGCATCCTGCTGCACGGCATCTGCTACGACTTCTTCTTCGTGACAGGTCAAATCTACACCGACCACAAGGCGCCGGCAGCCTACCGCAGCGCGGCGCAGGGGCTGATCACCCTGATCACCTACGGCGTAGGCATGTTGCTTGGCTCATGGCTTTCAGGCGTGGTCGTCGACAGGTTCGCTTCTCCGGACGGGGGACACGCATGGACCTCGATCTGGCTGGTTGCAGCATCCATCGCCGCTGTGGTGCTGGTGTTCTTCTTCTTCGCCTTCAAAGAAGAGAACGGTGCTGAGGCCTAAGCTCCTGGAGTAAGCAATAGAAAGCCCGCGGCAACTGCCGCGGGCTTTCTTGCTGCTAGAGGCGAATACTAAGCCAGTGCAGCTTTGGCATACGCCAGGCACTTCCCTACTTCCTTCACCGAATCCGAGCCATCTGGGATTGGGTACTCCACCTCGATGGTGGCCGGGAACTTGTAGCCTTCTTTCTTCATCAACTGCAGCACTTCCTTGAGCGGTGTGTCGCCCTCGCCCCAGGGTGTGTTGGCTTCACCGTGCTCCTTACTCTTGCGATCCTTCAGGTGCATGCTGGTGATGCGATCGTGGTGCTTCTTCACGAACTCAATCTGGTCTTTGTTACCGGCAGCCGTGTAATGGCCGAGATCAAGATTGATGCCGTTGTAGGGAGACTGTGCGCAGGCTTCATCCCAGGTGGTAGGCAAAGCCTGCAGGTGCGCGTGATAGCCGATCATCATCTTGTGCTTCGCGCCGAACTCGCCGATGCGCTTGGTCAGCTCCGACTGACCGTCGGGCATCTCCATGGTGACATGGTTCGCTCCGCAGGCCTTGGCTGCGTTGAAGACGTAGTCGAACTCCGCATCGGGCATTCGCATCGTGAGGCCGGCCTTGAAGGCATAGATCCAGACGCCGGCGTCGGCATAGATCTTGCGCAGCTCTTCATACTTCGAGATCGGCATGGTCGTACGCCACTTCGTCAGAGCTTCGTTGTACTCAGTCATCTCCGGTCGTGGACCTGCGGGACGCGGCGCACCGGCTGCAGGCGGCGGACCTGCAGGACGCTGTATCATCGGGCGCTTGGGAGCTCCAGCCCACTCCTCCTGAATCGTTTCCAGCTCGCAGGCGTTAATACCGTTCTCGACCATGTACTTCAAGTCATCCAGCACGCCGTGCTGCGGCATCTGCCGGTAGCTGTAGCTGATGACACCAATCTGTACGCCGTTGAACTTCGAGTTGGGCTTCGTGGCTGCAAACAAACGAGCCGGGTTGGCTGCCACGGCAGCTGCTACCGGCAGGCTCGAGATTGCGAGTTTGCCGAATTCACGTCTTGAATACCGCATGCGTCACTCCTTAGGGCTAAAGACTTCGTTGAGCCAGAGGAAAGGACCGCGACACAACGAAGCGGCCCTTCCCGATTTCCAAACGCCTCTTACTGCAGGCGGAAGGCATATACCGTATCGCTGCCGGCAACAAGAACATACTGATGACCATCGAGCATGTAGGTCTCCGGAGCATTGGTTGTGGAGATGCGTGTGTGCCAAAGAGCCTTACCGGTGGCTGCATCATGCGCGACAAAGTTGCCGCGTGCATCCGAAGCAAAGAGAAGGCCTCCCGCGGTTGTCAGCAGACCGTTGAGCCCGCCGCCTCCTCCGGTAACACCGGGATAGCGATGCTTCCAGGCCGGCTTGCCTGTCTTCGGATCCATCGCAACCAGGTAGCTTCCCAGCGAGCCGACGCTCAGCTCATCTTTACCGCCGAGTCCCATCGCTCCGCGAGGGTCGGTGGTGGCCAGGTAGTACATCGCATAGCTCTCCTGTGCATGTGCATAGAAGTAGCCAGTCTGCGGACTGTACGCCGGCGGCGGCCAGTTCACGATGCCACCGTTGGCCGGAGAGACCAAGGCTCCACCAAGGTCAAAGTCCTTGGACGGGTCGCGGTCGGGAGCACCGTTCTTGTCGAGGGTGTCTTTCGCCCAGTTTGGAGAGTCGACAAGCTTGCTGGTCAGCAAATGCTCGCCCGTCACGCGATCGAGCACGAAGAAGTAGCCATTCCGGGCCGCCGTGATGGCCAGCTTACGCATCTTGCCACCGAACATGGCATCGG
>NZ_JBFRCY010000340.1:0-5397 GCF_052113305.1 Terriglobus sp. YAF25 | reverse complement strand
GTCTATGTTGTGCAACAGCTGATGCAACAGCAGGCGCCGAGCCTAATTTGGGTTACGATGCACGACATTGATGTCGCACACACAGGTGCGTATTCGCTTTATGTGGAAAGTGTTCGAAGGACGGATCGGCTCTGCGCTGAATTGTGGAAGATTGTACAGAGCAATCCTGAATATGCAGGCAACACCACGATGATGATTCTTCCCGACTTTGGACGAGACTCCGATGAGGAAGCGGGAGGAAATGGCTTTCAACACCATCGCACCGGCGACCCATCGTCACGAACTACATGGATGATGGCATTGGGTGCTGGAGTCCGCGAAGGCGTGATCTATGATCATCCGATTCAATCGACGGATCTGGTGCCAACGCTTGGATCGATCATGGGATTTCAGGCATCGATCGCGCAGGGGCGGCCAATTCAAGAACTGTTCTAACACGATGCTTCCTCGCGATCTCAAACCCGAACAGTTCAGGGCCTATCCACCGGAGGCACGAAAGCTTGCAGTGAATAACCTGAGGACATTGCAACAGTTGCCGCTGAGTTTCCTTCCCAATCTGCTTTCTGAGGTCATTGAACTTGACTATAAGTTTCCTGTGGAGCGCCAGCGGATCAGCAAAGAGATTGCGATGCTTGGATCGCTTGCACCGGCGCAGATGCAAGAGTGGTTTGGGTCGTTTCGAGATCTGTCGCTCTCAATAAAACTGGAACACCTCGATTGGCTGAATCAGCCAGCTCAATTTGTTGAGCAGCTTTCTGCTCATCTGTGGTCGACGCACCAGCTGGATGCATTCCGTAAAGCGGCGAAGGAATATGGTAATCGGTTACAAGCGGCAGTAGCCCCTGATCAACCAGTGATTGCAAGGCTTGGTATAGCGATCATCGGGCAAGGACTTGATGCCTACGATGGTCGGTTGTTTCGCGATCTACGTGAACACGGAACATTCTTCAGCCATATCAACCCTGAAAACGGCATACAGCAACTCATGAAGGCGGTTACCGCACGGGCTCAGGCTTATCCGGTTCCATATGCGCATTGGTATGTGGAAGGGGGACAAGTTGTCGAACATGGTCCAATGCTTACGCACGTGTCTTATCAGGCATTGGAGCCAAAACGCCTTGCGCTGCTCAATAAGATGCAAGCGGAGATCAAGCGTCCAGGAATGGGACCCGTGGAGTTACGGACAATCCTGGCGGCTCTGCAACCAGCCGACGTCGGATTCGACAGTCAGGAAGACGTGGTGCTGAATCACTTTCAGCTGAAGCTGCTTTCGGAAGGCTCCGGCACGCAGGTCTTCAGTACGACGTTTGTACAGTGGACTGCGCGTGAGGCACTACGCCGTGCTCAGCCGCTGACGCTGCTTGTACGATTCGGGCCCCGACAACGGCAGCGTCCAATGAACGAATTACTGTCTAATATCGATAGCCATTCGGAACCAGATCTGACGGGATCGTTAGTCGATGCGGACATGGGAGCTTACTACAACTGGATCAATCAACAGAGGCTGCCCGGTGCCGAGTATTCCTCATTCATTGCCTGGTTTGAAGGGAGCTCTCGAGCGGTTGCACTAGGCCCTCCATTTGCGAGGGGAGCAACTTCGAGCTCCATAGCTACTCTTGAAGAGCTCGCCTCCTGGGCGGTCAGATAGAGTAACCCCGTCGACGCGGGGAGCGAGTGTGCCTCTTGCCAAAGGTCCGGCGGCATTTCGAGATACTGCGGTTTTGGCCTGAAGTCGTCAATTGAGAATTGGTGGGCGTACTGACCAGGTTTGGGCAAAATGTCAGGCGTACTTGGCTCGTCAACCGAGCGGCGCATTCGTTCGTAGCAGATGTTCATCTCCCCATTTCTGCATAGCTTTTATCAATGGCTTTAGCGATTCCCCTTCTTTGGAAAGGGAGTATTCCACTTTCGGTGGAACGACGGGGTAAACCTTCCGGACGATAACACCATCCTGCTCAAGCTCACGCAATTGGGCCGTGAGAACGCGAGGGCTGAGATTGGGCTTCATACGCTGAATCTCGTTGAAGCGCAGGACGCTGCTCGTCATCAGGTGGTGCAAAATGACCCCCTTCCATTTGCCGCCTATTACCTCAAGACATGCTTCGACACCGCAGCCACTGCTCAATTCATAAGAGTTATAACGTTTTCTCATTGCACTATCATAAATGTAAGTATGGGATAAAATTGTAAGTATAACAAAAATATGAAGCTAGAAGCGCCTTCACTCATCCAACTAGGTGGAATTCAGCAAGAACCACCGAAAGGACGAGGAATTGAAGATATTCTTTGTTTACGCTCATCCAAATACCCAGTCATTCAATGCCAATTTGAAAGATCACGCACTTGCCGTGCTTCAAAAAGAGGGGCATGAAGTTCGGGTTTCAGATCTTTACGCCATGAACTGGAAAGCAGTGGCGGATGCCGACGATTTTCCCGAGCGAGATAGATCGCTACCTCTGGAATACATGACCGCCTCAGGCGAGGCGTATGAAGAGGGAACGCAGGCAAAAGACATCGCGGCAGAACAGGAGAAACTCAAATGGGCGGACGCTATTGTGTTCCAGTTTCCGATTTGGTGGTTCGGCTTTCCAGCCATCCTTAAGGGATGGGTCGACCGCGTCTTTGCATTTAAGTTCGCATATGGCTACAAGAATGCTGGCAATACTTATCGTTATGGTGACGGGGCTCTGGCAGGTAAGCGCGCGCTGCTTTCGGTAACCGTAGGGGGCCCCGAGGTCGACTATGGGCTACGAGGCATCAACGGTCCGCTTGAGCAGCTCTTATTTCCGATTACCCATGGCACACTCTTCTTTCCTGGACTCGATGTGCTACCTACATTCGCGGTTTATGGCACGGCAGAGATCGACGAAGCCGGTGTTGAGGCGGCGAAGTACGCTTTGGAAACACGATTAGCTCGCCTGTTCATCGACGATCCGATTCCTTTCCGTCCACAGAATGAAGGAGACTATCCAGACAAGCATACTCTCGCTCCCCACATTGCCGAAGGCGTCAACGGGATGCCTGCTCACATTGCATCGAATCTGAGAGGCACGTCTACGACAGAGTTCCAGCGCGATGGCGATTCTCAATGAGTGCATAATCGCCAAGTCACTCATTGAGAGGGATTAGCACCGGGAAGTTGGCCTTTCGGAAGCGATYTCAATGGACAAGAAGAGCATTTCACGGGACTGCTCCAGTAATGCACCTTGGTTACGGCTTYAAGAGTATGCACTTCGCCTTCACGTAGATGTCGCTAGTGCTTAGGTCCGGATATATCTATGATGGTCTGATCGCCGACGTATAAGCTTGCCGATGTTCACTTCGTTCGACTTCAGCTTCAACTTCTTGTCATTGTGAAGACGCATGCGGATGACATCGTCTGCATCTCTGGGTCATTCGGGGATATAACCACTCTTTAATAAAGATGACATAGCCTGCTTCTATGCGGATTCTTCTTGTAGAAGATGCCCCACGCCTGTCTAAACAAGTCGTCAAGGGGTTGAGTCGAGAAGGTCATCAGGTTGAACGTGTTGCCAATGGCAGGGACGCACTTTCATTTGCGACACGGATGACATACGACGTTATTGTTCTTGACGTGATGYTGCCTGCGATGGACGGATTTGAGGTTTTAGAGGCCTTACGTGATCGTGAGATCCGGACGCCCGTACTCATGCTCACCGCGCTTGATTCGATGGATGCGATCGTACGTGGTCTTGACAGCGGAGCGGATGACTATCTGACGAAGCCATTTATCTTCACGGAACTCTGCGCGCGCCTGAGAGCTGTGAGCCGGCGCGGTCTCATCTGCAGGGATGTAGAGTTGCGCGTCGATAGCCTGGTTCTGAATACTTCGACCAGAGAGGTCTGTAGAAACGGAAGAGAGATTCGTCTTACGAAGCTCGAGTTCGCCTTGCTGGAAGCGCTGATGAAAAAAGATGGACGAATCATGACCCGCGATGAACTTGCGAGGGTCGGGTGGTCGGATCAAGGAGATGTGAGCACCAATTCAATGGATGTCATTCTGCATCACCTGCGCAGGAAGGTTACAGCGAACGGTGAGTCTGAAATTATTACGACAGTGCGTGGCGTAGGCTACGCGGCGCGGCCCCCGTTCACAGAATGAATCCGCGGTCGATTCGATTCCGCCTTACGTTCTGGTATGGCCTCATGCTGTTTGCGGCACTGTGTGTGTTCGGAATCAGCGTCTGGCTCTTTCTTGCATGGACATTACGGACAGGCAAAGAGAAAACGCTGGCGAATCGCGCAAACCGGCTATCAATCCTTTTGCGAGAGCAGAACGATCCCTTGCATTCTCTCTCCGACGGAAACCCAATACTGGAGACGAGGTCCAGCATGTTGCAGAGGTCTTCAACTCTCTGTTACGACGCCTGGAGGGAGCCTTGACCCGACAAAGGCGATTCACCGCAGATGCTTCTCATCACCTGCGTACACCGCTTGCAACGGCTAGAGCTGCTGCAGAAATTGCCTTGCGCGGAGATCTATCAACAGAGGATGTTCCAGAAACGCTCGAAGATGTACTCGTCGAGATTCGGGAGATGGAAGAGATTGTCGACGGAATGCTACAACTCGCGCGTTTTGATGCCGAGGCCGTCGAGATGCCCGTCTGCCGCCTGGATTTTGCCACCCTGGTCACGGAGATATGCCATCGTATGAACGGCATTGCGTCCTCTAAAGGGCTCCATCTGTTCTCTGAACTCGCGACGGACGATCCCATCCTATTGATGGGACACGAAGCGAGCCTGAAGCGACTTGTGGCGGCATTGATCGATAACGCGATTCGATACACCCCAAGCGGTTCTGTTACCGTGCGTACCGCGAAGACATTACATTCGGTCGAATGTGCTGTCGTTGACACAGGTATCGGGATAACGAGCGAAGCGATTCCACATATCTTTGAGCGCTTCTTCCGCACGGATGAGGCGAAAGCCCTTGTCAATGGGGGAAGCGGGTTGGGTCTTGCTATTGCGAAATGGGTTGTCGAACGGCACGGTGGCGAGATTTCCGCATCCAGCGCGGAAGGTCAATTCACAATGGTAAGGTTCAGCCTTCCTCTCTATCGAGAGCCTGGAGTGAAGCGCTGACATGGATGTTGCAATAGTTTGTATCGCATCCTGCGAAGCTTTCTCATGAATAAAAGATGGTGAATGCGAGAAGAATGCATCGTGAAGCATCGGGTTTGTTAAGTAAAAACTAAGGCTTGGATGTTGGAATCGCCATATAAGGCACAGTTCGCTAAAGCTAAACGAACCGTCCTCCTACACCTATGCGAATTCGAATCCTTGCTCTGTTTGCAGTTCTCCTTAGTCTCCTAGTGTCTGCCTCTGGGCAGATTGACCGTTCAGAGATTAACGGAACGGTCACCGATGCGTCCGGCGC
>NZ_JBFRCY010000339.1:0-9032 GCF_052113305.1 Terriglobus sp. YAF25 | reverse complement strand
CTGCATCTATGGGCGTTTTCCGCAATGAAAACGCCACTGCACGCCCTTTCCGGGATACCCAGCAACAGGGAAAGGCTGTAAGCCGGCTGAGAATCAGTGGGTTGGGAGAAGAAAGACGGTACCCGCAGATTTGTCGTGCGCCATGCGCACGATATGCGGTGTCACCATCAGGATGATCTCCATGACGTCATGTTCGGCATTCCGATGGGGTTCGGCATTGAGCGGCAAACCTGTCAATGCCGCTGAAGCCTGCTTCTCAAGCAGGCTTACCAGCAGGACACTTTGCCCGGAACGCAGCACCGCTTCGCCGATGTACTGCCGGTTCGAGAGTATCGGCAGATCGCCGATGCCTGTTCCGGTAAGAGCTGCGACGGTGAGATCCAGATTCAGGGCGATATGTTCCGATTCGTTGATGCGAGGAGTGACCTTCAGGGTGACGCCGAGATCCTGGTATTGAAACTGTGGAACGGTTGAACCTGAAGAGGAGGAGCCAACGTTGGAGGTCTTTGCGATGAGGATGGGATATCGCGATCCAATGCGGATGCTTCCTTGCTCCTGATCCAGAAGGCGAAGCTGCATTTGTTTAAGAGAGCGGGCCTCCGACGAGTTGAGGGCAAGGTCCGCGGCGACGTCGCCGATATTGAGCCCCAACTCCGTCAGGCCTCCTCCAAAGACAACAAAAGGGCTATTGAAGACACTGTCCTTTACCAGGCCCGAGGCGATGAGAATCGCGACGATTTTTTTGTAGTCGCTTGCATCAGCGAGGCCGCTGGCAACGATCTGTTTAACGGCATCGGCGTTCGCCGAGAGAATCTGGCTGATCTCCGTAGCCACATGAAAGAGATTGGTCGATCCCGGCAAAGTCAGGCCGATGTTGCGGGTTTTGCTCTTGTCGAGCTCATAGAGCTCAACATCCAGCAGAATGACGCTGCGTCCGTTCAGCAGCTCATGAAGAAGCGCATCCAGCGGAAGCAGCTCTCGCTGTGGGGCGCGGATCGTAACGCTGTTGGCATTTGCCTCCAGCGCATAGGAGCCGGTCTCCAGGATGGACCGCATCAGACCCGCGATGTCATTCATCTCGGCAGCAGACATGCCGAGCAAGCGAATCGTTCCCATCTGCAGATACTCATATCGCCTGCGGTTTTCTACCGTGTCTTCATAAAAGTGAGCCTGCGTTGCCTCCCAGGGAATGGCAAAGGTTCCGGTAACAAGTTCCAGGGCTTCGAGTGCCTGTTGCAGTGAGGCATCGTCGATCTGCAGCGATACCTGCCGTTGCGGCACGGTAACGTCGATCGACGCCTCCAGATCGTATGCACCAAGCACCTGGCGAATGAGTGTCTGCGTATCGGTTCTCGTGTGAAATGAGCAGTGTTTCCCCGAAGGTTTAAGTTCGATCGCTGATTTCAGCTCATACGATGGCGCGGATTCCTGTGCACCGCAGGCCACGATGCAGCTCGCGATCAATGCAGAGAAGACTCCCATCCGTCCGCCCGGGCGATGGTGTATGCAGAGCCACATCGTCATTTATTCCGTGTGCGATTTCCGTAGCTGGATCGACTCGCCCGTCCCGATATCCACCTGCTTGAGACTTGCAGGATCGACCTGCATGGTACGGACGAGGTGCGGTGTGATGAGAAAAACGATCTCGTCATGTTCCAGCGTCTGTTTCTGGGTACTGAAGAGATATTTGATGAGGGGGACCTCTCCCAGGCCGGGTGTTCCACTGACATCCTTGTTGTTCTGGTCTTCAAGAAGACCTCCGATCAGGTTGCTCTCTCCCTCTTTCAGGCGGATGACCTCATCGACCGCCTGTTGGCTGATGATTGGCTCGGTGACGCCGCTAATAGTTGTTTCACCGGTCTTCGCGCTGATCTCTACCTTTACCTTCAGYGTTACATCGCCGTTGTAGTGAATCACCGGCTGCATCTCCATAGTGACGCCCACATCGATATAGGTGAACTGCGTCTGCACGGCAGCAGAGCTGGCTGCCGTAGGAGTGCTGTAAGAACCAGTGGCGACGGGAATTCTTGAGCCGATCTTGAGCGTGGATTTCTGGCCGTCGGTCGCCCGCAGTCTCGGGTTCTGCAGAATACGGGTCTCGCTATCGGTCATCAGAACCTGCGCCGCGGCGGAACCGACCGTAAGCTGAATGTTCTTCGCGTTCAGATGCGCCAGGTCGTTCAGGTTGAATTTGGCATCGGAGTCGCTGCTGGTGCTTTGCAGTGCAGCCGCGATGCTTTGCGGGAGCTGCAGACCAAGGTTGCGCACTTTGTCTTTGCTTACGGTCATCACGGCCACATCGATCACTACCTCCGCATGTGCCCGGTCCAGATCGTCAATCACCTTCTGGGCCAGGAGAAGCTGGTCAGGCGTACCCCGCATGACGATTGCGTTCTGGCTGGGGACAAGGAAGGTTCGTACACTCTGGTCCATCACATTCCGCAGGGCCGTAATGAGTTCATTGGCATCGCTCTGTTGCGTGGTGTTGGCGAGATAGAAGGTCTGCAGCGCCTGTGTCTCCAGGCTGGTTCGCTTCGCGCGGGTATCGGCTACAACAAAGATGGTGTTTGGGGTGATCGGCCTCCAGAATGTTCCGGTGAGCGTGCCGATGACCTGCAGCGCATCCGCGAGCGGGATCTTCGTGATGTCGACGGCGACCCGTTTGGTGATGAGGTCAGGATCGAACAACACATTGACTCCCGCGGTTTTGCCGATGGCCTGATAGATCACCTTGGTGTCTTCGATCATGTGCAGCGTGATGGCATCGTCTGAGAGCGTTTTCAGCTCGACCGGTTTTGCCATGGCCGCAACCTTACGGTTGGTCTCAGGGGATTGCGGCAGATCACTCTTCTCGGGTTGAGGAGGGATGATACCGGCAAGCCCGGCGATCGCCTGCTGGACAGCTGCATTGGATGGATCGACAGAGGAGGCGCGAAGGTACTCCGCCAGGGCATCGGTGGTCTTACCTGCCTGCCTGTATTCATTGCCCCTTTTCAAATGAACGGCCGACGATAGCAGCCGTACGCGCTCGCAGGCAGTGCGGTAGCGAAGATCGGTGGGCGACTTCTGCAGGGCTGTGCGATATGCGAGGAAAGCCTCTTCATATTGCTGCCGGGCCTCTGCAGCCTGTCCTTGCTTGTATAGAGAACGCGCCGAAGGTTCTGCCCATCCTGATACGGGCAACAGGCATAGCAAGGTCATGGCCAGAAAGGGAAGAGTATAAGTTCGGTTCAGCGGCACAGCGAAACACCCCCACGGGTATTTGTGCGGAAGCGAGAAAACTTCCGGATAATCTCAGCCTTTTTGTGGGAGAAGCATTAGGGAATGCAGGCTTACAGGCAAGGTCAAACGATGTCGCACGGGCGACATAGGCGCCGGCATATTTGCGATGTAATCGGTAGACGCAACAGGAACGAATGACGTTAGCAAGATGAATGCTGGATCGGTTACTGCTGCATGGATACGATGAGCCGTTCCCACATGGGGGGATGCGAGTCTTGGTGAGGCGGCCGGCATTGCATCAGTAGTAACTTCACTGCAATGATGACGTCTTCGCCAATTCTTCGAAATACGCTTGCCATTTACAGCGCAGTGGCATGACACTTCAGATATGAATCCATTGTGGTTCTGTACGACCGCCAGCCTTATCGTGCTGTGTGCCATCTGCCTTGTTACTAAGGTATATAAGGAGCTGCGTTTTTACTCCGGCATGCAGGCTCTGTTTGCGCTGCTGGCGCTGGTGTTCATCTGGGCCTATTACTCTCCCCGGGTTTCACAAGCTTCCTACGAAGAGCTGTTCTGGTGGAAGCAGCACTTTACCCAGGCTAGTGAGATTGTGCTCTGCGTATATCTACTGAATGAGGAGATTCAACGTCCGTCCCGGTTGAAGAAGCTGCTGGCTTACATGAATGGCGGATATGCGCTGATCAAGTATCTGCCTTCGATTGTCAGCGATGTGCCGCAGGAGGTTGCGAAAAGTTTCTTGTATCAAGTGCAGCAATGGACGAACTTTGCTGTCATAATCTGCTCGGGGATTGCCATCCTATGGCTCTATCCCAAGGAGAAAGTGAATGCCGGAAGAGTTGAAGGAAACGACGGAGACGGGTTTTACGCAGGAGCCGACCGAGGCAGTGTTTAGCGTAACTGAAGTGGCCGCGCTGAGCGAAGATGATGGTTCAGACGGTGGCGAGCCCCCGACGAAGCCCAGCAATGGTTAAGAAAGAGCCCCTCGCGATGAGGGGCTTTTTCACTGTTCTGGGGAAAAGATTTCAGTCGTCGCGCAGAGCAGACCGGCAAGGGACAGGAAGGGTWCAWGCGTTACCGGATCGAAGGTCCGGGTCACGATGGCATAGTCTTTCGCCTGCGGCTCCGGATAGGTGCGGAGCAATGACCATGACCGTTGTGGGTTGAAGGCGTCCCGGATGCGCGGCGGCCCGCTGTCAGAGTCGCCGCGGTCGAAGGTAAAGCGCAGCCCAGCAACATTCTGCTGGGTCCAGGGATTGGAGAATGAGCCGATCGCAATGATCGGGTGGCCGCGAAGCTCGTCCATCTTCAGGTCGGTACCCTGGCGAACCAGGGGAGTCTTGCCCTTCCGTTCCAACGCAAGCGTAACCGACAGTGTTGCCTGAAGGACCGGTAACGAGACGTGCCAGTTGTGAAAGATCTGAACGTCCGCCAGGCCAAGACTTACTGACTCGCCCGGTTTCAGCCGGGAGAACTGCTGCATGGTGTTGGGTTGGAACTGAAATGTATCGGTCGTCGGCAGGCTGACGACCGGCGAGGACGGTGCGTCCAGAATGGGCTGCCAGAAACGATCGAAGTTGGTCGTATGGGGGCGAAGGGCAAGCGTCATCCAGACAGCTACGGCGATAAGGGCAACGGCGCCGCTCCCCCAGAACAGCCCGGCGCGTGCCGGCACCTTCGCGTGCTGACCGACCGACTCTTCTGATGTTGCGATATGCGGCTGGTCTTCGTGGACGCCGGAGACCGGTGGATGATCGATCGGGCTGGGCAGGGCTGAGTTGAGCTGGGCCGGTGCCTCCTGAAGCTTCCAATGAAACTCCGGAATGTATCCTCCGGCCATCAGGTCGATCCGAACCGGCGTCGCAGATCGCTGACTGGAGTAGTACTGCGCCAGTCGCCGGCGGACATCATTCGCTCTTACCCGGACGATGGAATCGGTTGCGGTCTCATAGTCAACTGCCCGGCCAAAGAGCTCCACACCGAGGAACCGTTCGGTCAGGCCGTCGGAATCTCCTGCAAGGGCTCGCTTGACGACAAACTCAAGAAAATCTCTGCACCGTTTACTGCTGGAAAAGCTGTCACTGGTCAAAATTCTCGCCAGCTCATCCAGGGCCGCGTCCACCTGTTCCCGGGAAGGGAGCGACGCGTGCGCTGACGATTGCGCTAAAGAGGAAGTCATTGTCTTCTCGTTTGGGAAACCAAGCATATCACGCTCGTAACGTGCTCGTAACGTTCTTTCTGAAGGCGCGCAAGTCATTGACGAGATTCATGATGCGCTCGTTCCGGGCGGCTGAACTGTTCCAAACGTTGACACTCCGATTTCAGGAAAAGAGACTCGGCGACGTTCAGGAACAGGGTGCTTGACGAGTAGATGCCTCTGTCTGACGGATGGGCATTAGGAGGCTTTCAGTGAAAGCACGTATAGCAAGTCATCAACGATATGTTTGGAATCTGGCAGTCAGGTCGTTCGCAGTCGGTATACTCTGCCTTCTGTTTGCCGGAGCAATCGATTCCTTACAGGCACAGGTCTTACAGCGGCTTCTCGGGAGGGTTAGCGACCCCTCGGGCGCGGTTGTTCCCGAAGCGACCGTAACGATTACGAATGAAGAGACGGGGGTAGTGACGACAACACAAACCTCCAAAACAGGAGATTGGGTGGCCCCCTATCTCTCCCCCGGCCGTTACACCGTCTCGGCCGCAAGGCCGGGGTTTACCACCGCTATTGAGACCGGAGTCACTCTGAATGTGGGACAACTTCGCTCGGTTGATCTTGAACTGAAGATTGGGGCGACCATGGAGTCCATCACCACAACGGCTCATACCCTGGCGCTCGACACGGTCTCGGCGGATAGGCAGACAGTGGTCGAAGGCACGGCTGTCTCCGATCTGCCCTTCAATGCCAGGAACGTAATGGTCAGCACCATCGCGGTTCCAGGAGTAGGCAGCAAGAATGGCCTCAACAATCAGCTTCCCTATGGCAATATCACCAGCGGCCTGGTGGTGAACAGCTCGGCTCTGTCGATCAACATGGACGGCGTGAATAACATGTCCACCGGCTTCCAGACGATGTCGTACCTTCCATTGGTCGATACCGTTCAGGAGATGGTGGTCGATACTACGCCGTATGACGCGGGCGCGGTCGGGTTCGCCACCGCGGGCAATCTCGACGTGCATCTGAAGAGCGGAACCAATACCCTGCACGGAACCGTGTACGAGTACTACAAGAGCACAGGGCTGGATGCGAACAGCTACCAGAACAACTACTTCGGAAGACCGCGGGGAAGCCACAAGAGCAACCAATACGGTTTTGAGCTCGACGGTCCGGTCCGTATTCCCCTGCTCTATAACGGCATAGACAGAACCTTCTTCACGATTGCGTTTGAGAACTTCCGCAATCTGACACCAAATCCGATTACGACCTCGGTTCCCGGAGTCTTCGGCGGAGCGTCATGGTTTACGCCGATCAATGGCTATTACCAGTTCAATGGTCTGGTGCAGGGAAATGGAGCGGCTATTACGCTCTACGATCCCGCATCTCCGAATGCCGCGGCGCGTAAGTCGTTTCTCAGCGAGGGCGCGCCAAACAGCTATTCCATTCCCGTGTCGCGCGTGAATGCGGCGGCTCTCAATATCCTTAAGTACTTCCCCGCACCTAATATTGCTGCGCCGGCAGGCTCGGCTCCCTGGCAGAACAATTACTACTTCAACGGATCAGTTCCGAGCATCTACCGGAACTTCATGATTAAGCTCGATCACAATCTCAGTCCGAACGATCGTGTGTCGGCCCGGTGGGGGTGGTGGAACCAGTTCCAGACAACCAACTCAAACGGCTTTGCTCCGGACAATCCGGCGGTCTATGGCCAGTTCCCGAGCGGGCAGAAGTTCCAGACCTTCTTTGCCGACTGGGTTCATACCTTCAGCGCGCATGCCGTCTTCAACTTCAAGGCAAGCGTCAATATGGATGAGGCGGAGAATAAGGCGTCCATTCCCTTCAATACCAGTTCTCTTGGCCTTCCCAATGTATCTGCGGGTGTAACGCAGCAGAGCCTCCTTGGGTTCTTCCCACAGGTCGCCCTCAGCGGGTTTGCGCAGATGGGTTCTGCGCAAACCTCGATCGCCGTTCACAATCAGCTCAGCATTCTGCCGTCCATCACGCTGGTTCATGGTCCGCACGATATCCACATCGGCCTGGACAACCGCGAGTACCAGATCTCAACGAAACAGGCAGCCGGCGGCCTTACTCTTACCTCTAACCAACAGTGGACCCAGGCAAGCAATGCGAATACCGCGGATGCTGCCTCAGGGCTTTCGATCGCATCGTTTATGTTGGACCATGGATATCTTGCGGCATCCGTGGGCAATACCAACGGAGGCTTGGTTCAACCGGCACAGGAGTTCCGTTCGTTTCACTATTGGGGCGTCTTTTTCCAGGACAACTACAAAGTCAAACAGAACCTGACTCTCAATCTTGGCCTGCGTTATGACTTTCCGACGCAAGCCGTCGACCGGCACAATCGCTATACCAACACCTTCAACTCAACGGTCGTGAATCCCATCAGCGCGACGGCGGGAAGTGTCTACACGGGCGGACTTACCTTCTCCGGCGTGAACGGAGTTCCGCGGACCCAGATCCCACGGGCGTGGTATCTGTTTGAGCCGCGCTTCGGCTTCTCATACAGCCTGAATCAAAAGACCGTGATCAAGGGCGGCATTGGAGGCACCTTCAACTGGGCTGCATACACTGGCTCGCAGACTGGATTCAGCGCGACCACGCCGCTCGTCGCTTCGCCAACGACTCTCTACACAACGCCGACGTCAACGATCGATACGCCGTTCCCCGGTGGCTATGTCTCTGCCCCCGGAGCATCGCTGGGGTACCTTGCCGGTCTTGGCTCGAGCGTCAGTTACTACAATCCTGATACACGCTTTGGCGAGACCTGGAACTACTCTCTTGGCATTCAGCGGCAGTTGAGCCGAGGAGACATCCTTGATGTCAGCTACGAAGGGAAGTCCTTTACCAAAGGACCGACAGGTGATGACATCAACGTTGTACCGGCGAGCTGGTATGCGCAGTGCAATGCGGAGATCGGTGGCAATCCCGCTCTCTGCACTACTGCGGGTACAGCGAATCCTTTCAAGGGTGTCAATGGATTTCAGGGAACGAACTTTTACACCGCGTCCACCGTGCAGAGCGGAGTCTTCAAGCAAGCCTTCCCGCAATATACGGCCGTCTTTCAAAACGGAGCCCAGAACCATAATGGCCTATGGTTGAACTCGTTCCAGGTCTCCGAAACCCATCGCTTTGCCCACAGCCTTACCTCAACGGCGAGCTATGCCTATTCCAGAATCATGGATAACAATGGATGGCTCGACTACACCTATCGCATCAATGCGAGGATTCAGGATCAGAACGATCTGAATCATCGCATCACGTTCACGGGTGTCTACCAGCTACCGGTTGGAAGAGGACAATCCTTCCTCGGCCAGACAAACCGTCTGGTGGATGCGCTGATTGGTGGATGGAAGGTCGGCGGGCTCTTCCTCTTTGAGACCGGCAGACCATGGCAGCCGCAATGCGGCGGTGGACAGCACGCTGGTCTGGGTGGATCGACAGGCTGCCTGGAGACTCCCTTCGGCCTGAGCCCGATCAAGATGGCGCGCACTGTATCTGGTTCGGGGCCTCAGGTGATCCGCGGCGCCGCGCCATGCGTGGGTGACCGCAATGCAACCACCGGAGCCATCGTTCTTCGTGCATCAGCGATTGCTTACGGCTGCCAGCAGGCGAACTT
>NZ_JBFRCY010000338.1:0-4754 GCF_052113305.1 Terriglobus sp. YAF25 | reverse complement strand
GCATTATGGGGCAGGCTCTCACGAAAGCGGACTCAATCGGCTTCTGGTTCCTTCACGTCTGGACCTGGAAACCGAGTCCAAGTGGTCTTTTTGCCCCCTGGAACCACGATGTCAAGTGCCTGGAGACGTCGTCGATGAGTCATTAGATTCCGCATTGTCATCGCGACACGACGCCAAGTTCTTTCGCACCTCAGAACTCACGCCACCCGAGCAACTCATGGGAGACCAACAGATGAAAGTCGGCATTTGGTTCAATGGCTTGGGTACCGCACTCGCCGGCGTTCTCAATATCGCGTGGCGCGCACTCGACGCCTCGCATCAGCCCATCAAATCTCTTGGAAACGCTCCCGGTCAAAATATACTGGGATGCATCGTGGGCGTATGGCTGGTTGCGGCGGGCCTTGCAATCCTGTGGCGGCGATAGCTCCCGCGGGCTGGAGATCAAGACGTGGCGCTTGGGCGTACGGCAACAGAGGCGACACAGAGGTTTGTGCTTGGTCAGTATCGCTTTGAGGTGCTGCGGGTGTGTTTCTATTGGCTACAGGACGAAGCACCGGAGATGATCGGGGAGCTCAAACGGCAAGACTGGCTCGATCTGATTGCCAGTAGAGGCCTTCATCGGAAGGCTCTACTGGCAGCCCAAGTGCCGCTGGGCGACTAGGGCAATGTTTAACTTGCATGTATGCCCGACTGCGCGTGATGATCGGCTCAGCCTTCGCGGGGAAAGATCTACCAATMGGTGAAGTGCAGATTGTCTACATAGGTCGTATTCGCCGCGAGTCTGTAGTTCCCGCCGATCTGGTAATTGATCGTCATACCCCACCACCCGACCGGAATCTTCTTCGAAGCCACTGTGATGTCCATCGGGTACACCACTCCATTGACGGTGACAGACTGATAGAGCAAATCGTTATTTGGCTTTCTCTGCACCTGAAGCGTGACGTGGTTCCAGCCCGTTTTCATCGTGCATGGGATGGAGGTGGGAACCCATTTGGCTTCAACATTATTCCAGTAGTCCCAGACATTCCCGTTGAGATGGTTGCACTCGGTCCCCCACTCCATTCCAATCCCGCCGGCGTACATGTTTACGTCGAACTCTTGCAGCTGGGTGATATCCCAGTTCGTGATGTAGACGTCGGCGTCATAGATGAAATTGTTGAGTGTCGGTAGAAGGGTGTGATTGTCGTCCGTAAGCCCCATTTTGTTTCCCTGTCCAAGAACAGGGTTGGAAAACAGGACTGCCGAATAGGGAACCGTCCCCCCGAGATTGAATTGGGTCGCATTGCCGCTCACCGACGGACTTTTTTGATTCTGCTTCATCGACCATGTGACTCCTGGGCATGGCGCATCGCAGATGTCATAAATTGGCGGAAGCTGTCCCCACTGGTGCCACCCTGGTGCCGCTTGAAGATTTTTGAGTGTGGTGCCGGTGACGGTTACTTTGACAGGCGTTTTTGCATATCCCCCACAGTTGTCCCACTCCTGCACCGTCGCGTTTTGCTGGCCCAGTCCAAGAGTGATGGGAGCGTTCAAGTTCGGTCCAGCCACGGTATAGAGCAACTTGTCATTGGCGTRGACGCCCATAGCTGCAATACCTTTAGGGCAACTGGTCGTTGCGCTCGCCACAAACATTGCCGGGGTTCCGACCGTACTGTTGTTGGCAGGGGAATTGATGGTGATGCCTGCGGTGGTGGGATAAGTCACACTCACGGAAGCCGTGCTCGACCCGCCGCAATAGTTCCATTCGGTCACGACGATGACGTGAGCGCCAGGTGTCACCGACACGTTCGTATCAAGCTTCGTCCCGACTACGGTGTAACGCAGCGCGTTATCGACGTAAATCCCCATGGATGCAACACCTTTTGCACAGGGAGTGACGGCGCTGGCGGCTACACGGACGGATGAGGCCACGGTTGCGTTATTGCTTGGGGAAGAAACGGCTACGGTGGCGGAAGCGGGTAAAGCACACACTACGGAGAGAAGCAAAGGCGCCAGGAGGGAAAATCTCATGGGATGCAGGTCTCGAACGGCTAACGTACAGCCATTATTTTCGGGAGGAGTGCCGAGGAGTTCTCGCCTTGGCAAATTCAGTATGCAGGCAACCTGCACGAGAATTTTTGAATCCAAGCGCACCTTTAAAGTTGGATTTCCATTTTGGGAACGCACCTGTCGCTGTGGAATCAGAATCCGTATGTATGACAAGTTCATTCCGTTAGCCGATATATGCGTTATAGTGTATATACATGAACGCGCAAGTAAAGATCTTCCACGCTCTGGCTGACCCGGTCCGTCTTCGCATCGTCGAGTCGATGAAGTCGGAGGTGCGCTCCGTCAGTGACATCGTCGAGCGTATGGACATTCACCAATCTGGCGTGTCACGGCACCTGCGCATTCTTGCGGAGGCAGGTCTAGTGCAGATGCGGCCGGACGGACAAAAGCGTCTCTACTCGTTGCGCAGGGAAGCCTTCGACCAGCTCGACGCCTGGACGGCGGGATATCGCCGCCACTGGGAGGCGCGGCTCGACCGGTTGGGTACCGCCGTGGAGCGCCGTCAATCTGCCGCCAAGACCCACCCTCGGGAGAAATCATGAACAAAACCACACCCACGAACCAGCGAGCGCATTTCACTATCGAGCGGACTTATGCAGCCTCTATCGATGTTGTCTGGGATCTTTGGACCACCAAGGACGGCATAGAGTCCTGGTGGGGACCGGAAGGGTTCGACGTGATGGTGATGTCGATCGACTTGAGGTCTGGCGGACAGCTCGTCTATTTGATGACGGCGGCGGCACCGGAGCAGGTAGCGTTCATGAAGCGGATGGGCATGCCGCTCTCCACCGAGTGCAAGGTTACTTACACTGAGGTCTCGCCGCCTCACCGTCTGGCCTATAAGACCTTCACCGACTTCGTGCCTGACGTGCCCCCTTACGAGGTGGCGACTGTCGTTGAGATGAAGTCCCTCACCGACGGCGTGAAGCTTACCATCACTTCTGAAGCGATGCATGACGATGTTTGGACGGAGCGTGCTCGCGCCGGCCATGAGAGCCAGTTGCGCAAACTGGATACACTGATGGCCGCTCAAGGCAAGACGGAGCGCCCATGAAGCCCTGGATCCGCAGCGTCGGAGCCGTTGTCGGCGGCTTCCTCGTCACGGCGATTGCATCGACCGCTACTGACGCAATCATGCATGTCGCAGGCGTATTCCCGGGTTCGCCTCGGAGCATGTCGGCATCGCTGTTTGGACTGGCCTCTGGCTATCGCGCGCTCTTCACCGTCGCCGGTGGTTTCGTCACGGCTCGCATGGCACCCGACCGTCCCATGCGCCACGCCTGGATCCTGGCGTGGATAGGTCTCGCTGCGGGACTGGCGGGTGTCGTCGCTTACTACGTCATCGGTGGAGCGCAACTCGGGCCGGCCTGGTATCCCGTCTCCATCGCCGTCGAATCCATTCCCTGCGTGTGGTTTGGTGGCCGGTTGGCGACCCGGGATCGCAGCCGATGAGAGAGCCGGGCGAACACATCGGGTATGTGCAGCACAATATTTCCTCTAACGGTTAAGGAGAAGAGATAGAGATATACAAATCGTGTCCGTATCCTCAGGCAGTCGAGCTGCGTATTAATGGTTATGGATATGACTACCGATCAGACTGATCCATTCGAAGTGCGGTATCTCGCGTTCCTGGAGACGATTACTGCGATTCGCCCACGCCTCCACCGTTATTGCTCGCGCATGACCGGGACCACGATGGATGGGGAGGACGTAGTTCAGGATGCTCTTTTCGAAGCATATCGGAAGCTGGATCAATTTGATGACGCACGCTCGCTGACACCGTGGCTGTTTCGCATAGCGCATAACCGCTGTATCGATTTTCTACGCCGGCGTGGAGTACGAGACCGGGCCGAGGCAAACCCGCCTGCAGAGATAGCAACGCCAGAGGCACCGTTGTCTGTGGAAGTTGGTCAGGCAGTTGAGCACCTTGTGACAACTCTGCCTCCCAAAGAACGTGCATGTGTTCTCCTCAAGGACGTTTTCGACTACAAGCTCGAAGAAATTGCCGAGTTGATTGGTTCAACCGTTGGCGGAGTAAAGTCAGCGCTTAGTCGCGGTCGTTCGAAATTGGAGACATCTCCTGCGCCATCACCGCCGGCTCAGCCTCACAATCCTGAATTAATGAAAGTCCTCCATCTCTACGTAGAGCGATTCAATCGTCAAGACTGGGATGGTATTCGCGAACTCATCCGATCCGATGCGCGTCTTCACGTGGCCGATAGGTTCGCCGGCCATATTGTGGATTCGCCGTACTTCACAAACTATCGGCAACGGGCAACTCAATTGAAGATGGCATTGAGCTTTGTAGATGGGGAGCCTGTGGTTGTCACAATGCGTTCCACCGATGATCGATGGAGCGCTGAGTCCGTGATTCGCATTGTCGTGGCTTCCGGATGTATCACCGACATCGTGGACTATACCCATTGCCCTTGGGTGACCGATAACATTCGATCTCTCACCGTCGAGTACTCCCAAGCGGCACAGTCATAAAACGCTGCCGGGTAGCGTATCCAAGACGGCACTGGCTTCGTATTAGGAGTGTATTGACGCTTCGAATCGAAAAGTCGACGTAACGGAAGACATATCCCAAGCCAGGATGAGAAATGACAATGTTCAGGTTTAGTTCAATTGCAGTGCTATTCAGTCTGAGTACCATCGGCATGATGGCCCAGGAGAAAAAGTATTCTCCTCTCAGCGAGTACCTG
>NZ_JBFRCY010000337.1:0-4754 GCF_052113305.1 Terriglobus sp. YAF25 | reverse complement strand
TTGTTCGCCCTTTGAATCAGCAATCTGTCACGGGCTTCTCGCAGTTTGGCGCGCAGAGTTCCAACCCGCAGTTCCAGAATCCGACCATCTTCAATCCGAAGGGCAACTTTACCTGGGTAAAGAGCCTGCATACGATGAAGTTCGGTTATGAAAACCAGCTTGTTCACACCGAAGTGAATGACTACAACCCCAGCTACGGTTCCGATACCTACCAAGGGACGTTCGCCGCGAACGGGAATCCTTCCAACACGACGGTTGCGAGCGGTGCTCCCACGCTGTCGAACCAATTGCAGCAGGCGCGTAACCTCGCTGACTTCATGTTCGGAAACCGCAGCGACTACGCTCTTACAACCTTTGCCGTCGTGAACCTGCGTCAGCGTTACAACTTCATGTACTTCCAGGACGACATGAAGGTATCCCCGAAGCTCACGGTGAACGCCGGTATTCGCTACGAAATCGTGACGCCTCAGTTCGAGCGTGACAATCGGCTTGCGAACTTCGATCCTCGTACCAACACCCTCATTTCCGCCTCGGGCGATAGCGTTGCCAGCCGCGCCCAGGTCAATACGCCTAAGTTGAATGTCGCTCCGCGTTTCGGCCTCTCTTACGCGGCAACGGACAAGACAGTACTGCGTGCGGGCTACGGCATTGTTTACACCCAGTGGAATCGTGCTGGTGGTGAAAACAACCTCACCTACAACGGTCCGTACGTCGTAAATGCAACGATCACGCAGACCCCATCCCTGGGACTCTGCACGAACGACACCCAGCTTCAGTCTGCCTGCTTCCGTCAGACGCAGCAGGGCTACTCTGTCAACCTGACATCGCCGGCTTACTTCAACCCGCTCAACGTAACCACTCGTTACATCCCGCGTGATCTCAAAACGGGTTATGTGCAGAGCTTCCACGCCGGCTTCCAGCAGACTCTTGGCGCCGGTTGGCTCGTTGATCTGGCCTACGTCGGCAATGTCTCAAAGCATCTGCAGATCCTCGCAGATTACAACCAGGCAACTCCTTGCGCTGTCGGCCTGACGACGTGCGGTACTCAGCAGTCCCGTCGTCCAGTCTCTACCTTTGGCTCGATTGAAATTGCTTACGGTGCTGGCGCTGCGAGCTACAACTCGCTGCAGTTCAAAGTGGAGAAGCAGGCGGCTCGCGGTCTGTTCCTGATGAACGCCTTCACCTGGAGCCGTACCTTCGACCAGTCGGGTGGACACCTGGAGGCGAACTCGGGTGACAATTCACGTGTTGACTACCGCAACCCGGGCGCTAGCTATGGCCCGTCAAACTATGACCAGCCCCTCACCAACGTCACTTCGGTTGTTTATGACCTTCCATATGGTCATGGACGCCACTGGGGATCTGGTTCGGGTTATCTGGCCAACTCCGTGTTGGGTGGCTGGCAGTTGACGCTGATCAATACGATGACCAGTGGATTGCCCATCAACGTCACCTATGCAATGCCCTCGGGTTCCAACCTGAACGTCTCTGGTCTGGTTACCTACCGTCCAAATCGTGTTGCTGGAGCAGCGTTGCGTGGCGCAACCCTGACCAAGAGCAACACCGCTCTGAACGGATATATCAACGCAGCGGCATTCACCGTGCCGAGCGATATCGCTGGATCGACCAATCCCTGGGGTACCGCCAGCCGCAACCTGATGCGTGGATTCGCCTTCTATCAAGCTGATTTCGGCTTGCACAAGGCATTCCCGCTATGGAGCGACGCTGCAAACTTTGATTTCCGTGCAGAGGCCTTCAATCTGCTGAACAAGGTGAACTACTCCACACCCAGCAGCTCTGTGAACTCGTCGGGCTTCGGTTCGATTACGGCCGCACAGCCTGCTCGTCAGTTGCAGTTGGCAGCGAAGATCATCTTCTAACTGCTACTTCACCACAACAAGAAGGGCGGCCAGCTGGCCGCCCTTCTTATTTGATACGAAATCTGCAAGGAGTCTGAAATATGCAGGACCCTTACTGTTGCTCCGCTTCGCTCGGTGTCTCCCAGTAGCGATGGTCGTTTGCGAAGTAGGAGTCATTCCACGTGTTCAGCATGGTGCGGAAGAAGAGGAAGACCATGCGGAGCCGGCCGGTGCGGAGGAAGCGCCGGTTCGACGTGAGGATATGGCCGCGCAGAATGCCGAACCGTCGCGGAGAAATCTGGCGGGTGAGGTGATAGTCCTCGGCGAAGAGAGCCGATTCATCGAAGCCACCCAGACGATTGAAGGCGGCAGTATCGAAAAGCAGAAACATCCCGGTCCCGAACGGCTTGGTGAACGAGCCGATGCGCTGCATCAGATTGTTTGCCAGGTAGAGCGCATGATCGAAGGGATTGCGGCTCATACAGCGGATCGAGGTCGTCAGGCAATGAAGCCTCCTGCGGCGCAGCAGACGGACTGCGCGACGGATCAGCGTGTCATCGTCCAGTTCAATATCGGCATCGAGAAAGAGGATATAAGGGGTCGAGGCCACCCGAGCGCCGGCATTTCGGCCAACGGAGGGAAGTCCGCCGGGGATGACCGTTACATTGAGCCGGTCGGCAAATTTCATGGCCAATTCGACGGTTCCGTCCGTCGAGCCGGCGTCCGCAACAAAGATCGGTACGAAGCGCATTGCTGGCAGATCCTGTCTGGATAGGGAATCCAGCAGTCGCGGCAGGTAAGCGGCTTCATTCTTGGCAGGAATTACGATGGTCAGTTCGGATGGCGAGCACACGACGTCCATGCTCAAGCATGTGGTGCATCCCACTGCGGGCAGGTGAAGCTTTCATGAAAACCCTGTAAACAGTGCAGGGTTACCGCTCCAGGTACCCGATGGGAAGCATCCCGCGGACGGAGTTCCCAAGGTACAGACGATCTGTCGGTAAAAGGCCGTCCAGCTTCAGGGAGCGCTCCTCAGGGTGGAGATGGGCGCGCATCACACCTGGCAGTACTCCGTCTGTCAACGGAGGCGTAAACAGCTTTCCGTCGCGTTCGATAAAGAAGTTCGTGATCGCTCCTTCGGTGATGTTGCCATCTTCGTTGAGAAAAAGGATTTCATCGAAGCCATGCTCGCGCGCGAGACGAAGTTGTTCGTCGTAGAGCTTGCGGCGGGTGGTCTTGTGCTGAAGAAATAGATCTCCCGAGCGTGTCCGGATGTTGGAGAGCAGCACTCTCAGCGGACGGTCTTCGAGCTGAACCGGCACAGACTCGATAGTGAAAACGCCAGAGCGATTACTGAGCACTCGGATACGGTGCGTGCCTGAGAGCGTCTGGACCGTTTGCTGGAGAGCAAGACGCAGCTTATCGAGATCGCAGGCGAAATCGAAGTAGGCGGCCGATTGCTGCAGACGGGCGAAGTGTTCCTCGAGAAAGTGAAGGCGGCTTCCATCCCACAGCATGGTCTCGATCAACTGGAAGGGCTGTGCGTCCTGTTGCAGGAAGGCTCCCTTGAGCCGCGTCTCTTCGTACTCCGCAGCGGCGTCCGAGTCATATGTGATTCCCGCGCCGATTCCCATCTTCGCGTGGCCACCTTCCAGCGTGATGGTGCGGATTGCCACGGAGAAACATGCTTCGCCGCCGGGCGCGATAAAACCGATACAGCCGGTATAAGCGCCTCGCGGCTCTTCTTCCAAAGAGTGAATCAGTTCCATGGTTTTGATCTTTGGAGCGCCGACGATGGAACCTGAAGGGAAGAGCGCCCGGAAGATCTCGGCATAACCGATTCCGGGGCGCAGATCGCCATGAATGGTTGAGGTCATCTGGTGCAGCGTCGAGTAGCGTTCTACCTCGAAGAGCTTGTCGACATGAACGGAGCCGGTTGCACAGATACGTCCGAGATCATTGCGCAACAGATCGACGATCATCAAATTCTCGGCGCGGTTCTTTTCGTCATTTGCCAGCCACGCCATCTTCTCGCGGTCTTCTTCAAGATCGCGGCCGCGCTGCACCGTACCTTTCATGGGACGCGTCGTGATGCGGCTTCCTTCGCGGCGGAAAAACAACTCCGGCGAAGCGGAAAGGATCTGCGTCGATCCGAGATTGAGGAAGGCGCCGAACTCAACGGGTTGTACGGCAAGGATGTGATGCAGCAACGCTTCAGGAAAATCTGTGTAGTTCCATTGGAGCTTCGTCGTCAGATTGAGTTGATAGGTATCGCCTTGCTCGATGTGCTGCTTGATGCGCGCGATCTTATCCGCAAAGGTCGATGCAGACATGGTGATGGAGGGACCTTCGATCGAGATCTGCGACGGCTCTGGTTGGTAGCTGAAGCTCTCTCGATCGGGGTAGATGCCAAACCATGCCAGCCGCTGCGGGGACAAGAGGCGCCGCAATGAGGGCTCAAGGGCATAGCCAGCTTCGTAGGCGAGATACCCGGCAGCGTAGAGGCCTTTCGCCACGGCGCTGTCGATGCGCTGCAACAGCTCTTCCAATTCCTCCACCGTAGAAGCGGTGATGGTCTCTACCGGATTACGGAATAGATAGCTGGATGCCCCGGGAAGAGCATGGATCAGTGCAACGGTACCAACCTGGATACGAGGGAACACGCTCTCTTCAGAATAAGCTGCAGCAGAGCAGATGCGATCTGGTAGCGTCTCGTCATGCCCACAAGGCCGAAGCGGAGAGGTCTCTGGTTGCTGGCCTTCGCAATCGCCGCAATCCTGATCGTGTGGGGAATGAGACCTCGTATCACGCCAATCAAGGGATCTGCGATCGCTAATCGAGTCACGGTTGAGAAAAGCAACCATCGCCTCCTCTTATATCGCGATGGCGCTGTTC
>NZ_JBFRCY010000336.1:0-4774 GCF_052113305.1 Terriglobus sp. YAF25 | reverse complement strand
ACTGGCAACTGATCTTACTTCCCCTGGACCAGCCAGGTGAACTGCTCTTTGGTCAATGGCACTACGGATAGGCGGAACTGACGGAACATGATGGAGTCCGCGAAGAGAGGATTGTCCCGAATCTCGGCGAGAGGCTTTGGGCGCGCGATCGCTTTGACCGGCTTGATGCGGACGGCAGGATTCTTCGGGTCAGAGGCATCGACCGATACGACTTTGGCATGGCCGACGGCGGCTTTGCCGACGTTGGAGTGATAGATGACCAGGTCTTCGCCTGGTTTCATGCCACGCAGCGTGATCAGGGCCTGGGGATTCTTGATGCCATCCCATACGGTTTCACCGTCACGCTGCAAGTCTTCGAAGGAGTACGCGTCGGGTTCAGATTTGAGAAGGTAGGCAGCCATGGGGAGATTCTAGTTGCTGGTTGCTGGTTCCTGGTTGCTAGTTTCTCGCCAAGACTTCGTGGATTGGGCTAACCACCGAGGTCGAGTAAGTTGACTTCGGGCAGTGGCTGGCCGAGGAAGCGGGAGCCGAGGGCCTGGAACTTTTCTGTCGAGTCGGTGGCGTAGAAGGCCAGATTGCTCGATGGCTGGYCGGGTAAGGCGTGGAGCAACTCTGCCACTTTGCCGGCAGTGGTCTCTGCCGAGTCGATGACGGTGATCGGTTGCGGGCTCAGCTCTGCGAGAAGCCGTGTGATGAGCGGGCGCAGCAGTGGATAGTGCGTGCAGCCCAGAAGCACCGTCGAGGGTGAGAGTCCGGCTTTGGCGGCATCCGCGAGAGCTTCGGTGAGGTAGATGCGCGCCACTTGTTCGGTGACGTCGTGGTCGATCCATCCCTCTTCAACGAGTGGCACCAGAAGCGGACAGGCTTTCTGTGTAGCCTCGATGCCGACTGCTTGCAGTGCTTTGAGGTAGGCGTCTGACTGAACAGTCGCCTGGGTGGCCAGCACCAGCGTGGAACCGGAGGTAGCGGCTTCACGCGCAGCCTCTGCCCCGGGTTCGATCACGCCAAGAATGGGAAGGCTGGTGGATGCTCTGAGTTCCTCCATCGCGAGAGCCGAGGCGGTGTTGCAGGCGATGACAATCATCTCCGCACCGTGGTCTTCGAGGAACTTCGCGGAGGAGACGGCATAGCGCGCAATGGTCTGGCGGGACTTGGCGCCATAGGGAAGTCGGGCGGTGTCGCCCAGATAGGTATAGCGGGCTCCTGGAATCAGCGGCAGGAGTGCGCGCAATACGGTCAAGCCTCCGAAGCCGGAGTCAAAGACGCCAACATGCACGGCGGTCATGGTGTCTCTTTCGTTGATTGAAGGGTGGTGTCGCTAGAAGGATACACCCGATCAAGAGAGAAATGACCCGCCAATGTGGGCCTTGTTTTGCCATCCACGAGGAACCGGATCCGGCTGACTTGTGGAAAATTTGCGTGGACAGTACCCAGTACGGAGAGCACGGTCAGGGTCTCGACTTCGATCCCGGAGGGATGTGCATCAGAGAAGCTCTGCCGGAGATTGATCACGGCCATATACCCGTTTCGCGCAGCCATGTCGGTAAAGGCGGTGGGAGAGGGTGTCGTCTTCTCTTCGGTGCTTTTGACGGCGGCTTCGGGTGGTTTAGGGGGGGTGAGCGGAAGCGGAAGGAAGAAGACGTCGGCAATAGCGGTGCCATCGAACTTGAGAGGGTGGGGCGAGTCTGTCTGCCCGTATTCGCTGAAAAGCCGTTCAAGGATGGCGCGCAGGCGGATCGTCGGCTCGGTGGGCAGTGCGATCTGGCGGTCGTTGGGAGTAATGGTACCTGCACCGTCGTCTGCCAGCAGGAAGGTAACGGCCTCTGTCTGGGTCGTGGCGCCACTTGGCGCCTCAATGGGGGTGGCTGCGCTGGAGATGGAGTTCAGCCGGGTGGCTGTGCGCTGGTGGACCCGCCACAGATAGCCCGCCATGAGAACCGAGAGCGTCATCAGCGCCAGAAACAGGATGCGCTGGTAGCGGGGGATCATCGCACGGCCCCGGTGCCGGTGACGGCGTTTGGATGTCCTCGCCAGAAGAGCAGGGCTCCGGCGACGGCCTCCGCGACCCGCTGCTGGTAGGTGGGGTCCTGGGCGGTGGCGTCATCGAGCGGGCCAAGCTCGATTGCAACCGCGGGGCAGGTGAAGGAATCGAGTTCGGCCAGCCAGGTGCGGTTGTTAGTGACGGGCGTACGGGAGCGGGAAATCGCTGCCTGCAGCTCTGAGGCGAGGCGAAGCGAACGTGTGACCCATGGCGCCTGGGCTTCATTCCAGAGGACAGGCTTGGAGCCCTGGAGAGCCGGTTCGGTCTCCGGAAGCGCGGAGGTGAAAAGGTGGACTCCAGCTGCATTGCCGGATGCATGCAGCGAGAGACAGGCTATGGCCCCGGAGCGGTTGGCGAGCTCAACCCGGCCGTCACCGGTGAGATTGGCCGCATCATCCGGTGTTGTGTGCGTCAGAACAACTTTGAAGCCGCGGACGATCAGCAGGGATTGCAGGCGGTTAGCGAAGGCGATGGTCACTTCGCGTTCGGGGAGCTTTTCCGTGAGCCGTGCACCGGTATCCGGACCACCGTGAGCTGCGTCGAGAAGAATAATGGGGGGCTGTTGTGCAGGGGTTTGCGCGCGGGCGGCGGGCAGCAGGAGAGCTGCCACAGCCGCCGCCGCGAACAACGCGGGTTTGGAGCATTTTTTCTGCCGGTGCAGAGTAGGGCTTCCACATCGATGGGCGTTTTCCGCAATGAAAACGCCGCTGCACTCCTCTGTCGGGATACCCAGCAACAGGAAAAATGCTCTAGTCCAAGGCATAGATGGCAAGACCGCTCAGCAACTTCGGATAGAAGTCCGTGGACTTCTGCGGCATGACTTCGTTCGCGAAGGCGACATCCCGGAGCTGTTGCAATGTAACCGGCTTGGTAAGGAAGGCGACGTCCGCCTCTCCTTTATTCACCAGGTCCACGGCCTCGGATGCTTCGCGAAGGTACTTTACGTTGCCCAGCTTCGTCACCTGTTCCTGCGAAAGACCGAGGATCTGCGCAAAAAGCAGGCCGTGGAGCTGGACGACATCGAGCTGGCGCTGGCGCGGAGAAAACTCCTGCAGCTTCGGAGCAATGGCGTCAGATTTTGCAGTGAGCAGCCAGCTTCCACGGGCGGTCACCGCGACGAAGGCTACGCCTTCGGTCGCATCGAGCGCAGCCTTGAGGGCGACGTGGTTGCTGCCGTTCAGCGGAGCGGCGTCAAAGTACGGAGAGGCCTCGGCGAGCAAGTCGTCTGCCGAGAAGTTCTGCAGGCCGTTGAGCACGCGGTGCGTCGGCAGAATGGTGATTCCGGGCGCCGCCATATTGACGAAGGTCATCATCATGGCTGCTTCGGGGTAGGCCGGCGTGGGCAGGTCGGTGGCGGTGACATGCAGCTTTTCTGCCTCATCGGCGCCTGCGGTCTCAGAGCCCGGAGCAGGATTGAAGGGCAGACCTAGCTCGGCAGCGCGCTCCTTGGAATAGGCGACCGAGGTCTCGTAACGGTGATGCCCGTCGGCGATGATGAGCTTCTTGTCCTGCATAGCGCCGACGATGATGCGGATCAGGGACGGGTCAGTGATCTTCCAGAGCTTGTGGAGGACCCCATAGTCGTCGACGACGGCCTGATCGGGCGCGGGACCGTTCTCAAAAAGAAGACGTTCCACGCTGAAGCCGGGGTCGTTGTAGAGCATGTAGATCTGCTCGCAGTAGGCACGGGTCGCTTTGAACAAGGCCAGAYGATCAGACTTGTGTTTTGGGAAGGTCTGTTCGTGGCGATAGACAACCTGATCGGCGTAGTCGTAGAGGTGGCCGAGGGCGATAAAGCCGCGGCGCTCGCGTGTTTCGGTGGTGCCGGGGACGGTATAGACCTGCGAGTAACCGTAGATAGCCGGTTCCGCCTCYTCGACCAGCACCTGGTCCTTGCGCCAGGCGTTGAGGGTGTCGGCGGCGCGGGTGTAGACGTTCTCTCCCTCTTCGGTATCGCCGGGGAAGTGTTTACCCAGGATCACACGGATGAGATTCAGCGGGTTCCTCGCGTAGTAGCGGTCCTGCATCTCCGGGGTGATCTTGTCATAAGGCTGGGTGACGACATCCTCCAGCTTGACCTTGGCGGGGTTATAACGGAAGGCGCGGAACGGATAAATGCGAGCCATGCGTGCGGAAGGCGACACTCCAATCTTTAGGTTCTAGGAGAGATTGTACTTGGGGGAGGCTGGGGCCTGCGGCCGGGGTGGAATGGTTGAATTGTTGAATAGTTGAATAGTCAAGGCTGCGATGGAGAGCCGGTTTTCCCCAATCTGCTCTCTCGGAATGACATTTTGTTGACAGTGCGGGGGCCGGTTTTCCCGATCATGGAATGAGAGGCTGCGATTTCATCGGGGGATGCGTCAAACAGGAAAACGGTGGATTACACTCGTACTTCCCGGAGATGATCTTCGGAACGAGGCTAACGGTGGCGGGTCTGGGGCTCAAGGGTCGGCTGAAGCGTGGGCAGCGCGTATGGCGCCGCCTGGCAGTGCTGCTCGTGATGGGTATAGCGCTGTGCGGGAGTGTGTGGGCACAGGAGAATCCCCTGGGAGACGTGAATACCGCGGTGCCTCCGCCGCCAAAGCCGCCGGTTGAGCCGAAAAAAGTGATTGAGGGTGGGGAGAACGTCGCCCGTGAGGCGGCTTCCGCGCCGCGGGGCGCCAGCATCCGTGTCTCGGTCAACCTTGTACTGGTACCGATGACGGTAACCGACCCGATGAACCGCCTGGTGAC
>NZ_JBFRCY010000335.1:0-4777 GCF_052113305.1 Terriglobus sp. YAF25 | reverse complement strand
CAGGGAGAGTGGATGGATCGGCGTGAGTTTGTAACAGGTGCAGGACTGGCTCTGGCAGCCGGTATGGCCCGCGGTGAGACCAGCATGGTACGCAGTGACACAGGAGCAGTCTCACCCAGTACGGGGGTCCGGCAGGAGTGGACCGCGATGGTGGAAAAGACCGCCGGTCCCGTACTCACCGCCCTGAGCCAGCGCCGCCTGAAACAGGTGATGCCGGTCGAGTGCAAGCCGGGCCAGGAGGAGTCGCGCCGCCTTTGCACCTACCTTGAGGCCCTGGGACGCACGCTCTGCGGCATCGGTCCATGGCTCGAGACCGGCGTTTCAGGCAAGTACGCCGAGCTGGCACGGGAAGCCATTGCAGCCGGCGTCGACCCCGCCTCCCCTGACTACATACCCTTCGGCTCCATCGCGCAGACGCTGGTGGATGCCGCCTTCCTCGGCCTGGGCATTCTGCGCGCTCCGAAAGAGCTGAACCAGAAGCTCCCCGAGAAGACGAAGCAACTGCTGATCAAGGGACTGCAACAGACCCGCACGCAGAAGGCAGGTATGAGCAACTGGCTGCTCTTCGCTGCGACCGTCGAAGCCGCGATTGAGGCCCTGGGCGGCACATGGGAGAAGGCTCCGGTAGAGCTGGCGCTCGCAAAACACAAGGAGTGGTACCTCGGCGACGGCGTCTATGGCGACGGCCCCCACTTCCACGCCGACTACTATGACAGCTTCGTCATTCATCCCTTCATGCTGGCCGTTCTGGAAAGCCCGGTCGGCAAAGTCGGTGTCGGGCCAGAGCTCGCCGAGGTCGAACCGAAACGCGCCACGCGCTACGCCGCCATCCAGGAACGGATGATCGCCCGTGACGGCACCTGGCCAGTCGTTGGCAGGTCCATCGCGTATCGTTGCGGAGCCTTCCATCTTCTTGCCGACATCGCGCTGCGGCAACAGCTCCCGGAGCACGTAGCGCCGGCCCAGGTCCGCGGAGCGCTCACGGCCGCCATGCAGGCCTCTCTGGGTGCTCGCGGTACCTACGACCCCAACGGCTGGCTCACCATCGGTCTGGCTGGGCATCAGCCCTCACTGGGAGAGCCCTATATCTCCACCGGCAGCCTGTATCTGTGCCTGGAGGCCTTTCTGCCGCTCGGCTTGCCCGCAGATGCACCGTTCTGGAAGGATGCCCCTGTGGATTGGACGGCACGCAAAGTATGGGCCGGGCAGGATCTGCCGAATGATCATGCGGTGGATATCTAGGGGACGATGGATTGTCTCCAGAGAGCGTTTACAGATCGAGACAGGAAGGAAAGGCCAAGAGCCTCACGACTGTAAACCCCGGCGGTGCAGCGCATTCCGTTTCGCACCTATGGTGCGAATGTCTTGTTAAGGGCACGGCTTTCAGCCGTGCCGATACAACGCCCAGAGGACGAGCGGCTTCAGCCGCTGAGGTCAGGTTTTGCTCTTTCGGAATGCAGAGGAGAAATATACATAGCCCTCAGCGGCTGAAGCCGCTTTGCTGCCTGGGCCGGTATGGGACGGCTTTTAGCCGTCCCCTTAACAAGACATTCGCTCCTCCGGAGCGAAATGGTTGCGCTGTGCGCAACGGTTTACGCCCTCTACCGCACAATCGGCTTCGATACAGCCTCTTCCGCGGCCGCAGGCAGCGGCTTATCCGCCTTTGAGAGCAGCAACGAGACCTGCCAGAGCTGGGTATCGTTCAACAACTTCTGATAGGAGGGCATCCCCGTCAGGCGGATACCGTTCTTCACCCGCCAGTAGGTCATGCCCGGCTCGTCATCGCTGACACCCACCACGCCGTTCTTGTGTTTCTCCCAGAGCTGGGGTGTGCGCGGATACATCGACGCGCCAAACGCTGAAGAATGCCCCTTCAGACCGTGGCACGAGGCGCACTGCTCGCGATAGATAGTTGCTCCGGCAACCAGGTTCTCATCGCTTGCAGGAATTGCAGGCTGCTTGGGCATCTCCGCTTCAATGCGCGCATTCAGGGGCATCCGCACAACCTGCTTTTCAAACGGAAACGCATCATCGGCAACGGCGACCGGAGGACGTCCGAAGGCGAAGTACACGTAGGCGATTGCAGGCAGCACGAGAATGCCGGCTACGATTCCGAGAACGAAAACGATGGCGGAGCGCATATAGGAAGCTAGCTTGCGAAAGAAAGCTTAACTGATCCTGAACTCGTAAATCGAACCGACGCCTCCGCTCCTGGCGTTGTGGGCGTATTTCCGGTCCACGACCCCGTCGTGATCCACTGCCCGGCACGGACGCCGCCGGTGCGCTTCGCTCCTTCATTGACCACCCACGAGAGCAGACGCATCAGGTCCGTACCGCCAGGGTTCGATCCCGTACGCTCTACGCGGATCACTCCATCCACCACCAGTTCCACCGACTCCTGTGCCCAATCAACACTCTGCCATTTCTCGATCGCCGGACCGTGTACAAAGGCGCCGTGGAACTGCATGTCCGCGGAGACGGCGAGACGGGGCTGCTTCCCAGGCTCGGTATACGCCGACTCCAGCACCTCGATGATGACGTGCGCGGACGAGATCGCCGCGGCAATCTCTTCGCTCGTGTAACGCTCCGCTCGTGCCGGAAGATCCTTGGCAAAGTGGAAGGCGATCTCGCCCTCTAGGATCCGCAGGCGATGCATGGGATTGATCAGGGTCGATCCGGATGTCGCCATCCAGATAAGCGGCATGGGAGCAAAGAAAGGCTCGGCGTCCGGGGAAGCCGCGCCTACCTTGTAGCCACCGACATCTCCGTAGGCCGCCATCATCTCGTCCTGCACAAAGTACGCCTCCTCCATGGAGGACGGAACAAGATGCTCCGGCAGCGCATCGATCGTCTTGCCGGTACGGCGTGCATCCAGCAGCAGGTCGGCCAGTGAACGAAGGTGCGACTCGCGCTCTGCGGTGAGGGTGTTCTGCGACATAGCGTCTCTTTCTCCTGAACTACTGCTTCGCGCTCCTGAACTACTGTTTTGCGGGAGGCTTCAGACCCAGTTCCCGCATCACCATCTGCAGGTCTTTCCAGGCTTCGCCCTTCATCCGGGGATCGCGCAGCAGAAAGGCTGGGTGATAGGTCACTGCCACCTTGGCTCCGCGCGCGCTGTGCCATGTGCCACGCAGCCCCGCTAGGGCCTGCTTCCGGCCCAGCAGATACGTCGCCGCCGTGGAGCCAAGAGCCACAATCACCTTCGGCTTTACAATATCGATCTGTTTGATCAGGAACTGCGAACAGGTGGTAGCTTCCACGTACTCCGGCGTGCGGTTTGCCGGCGGACGGCACTTCACGATATTGGCGATATAGACCTGCTCCCGCTTTATGCCCATCGCGGTGATCATGTTGTTGAGCAACTGTCCGGCCTTGCCCACAAAGGGCAGTCCCTGCGCATCCTCATCAGCGCCGGGACCTTCCCCGACGAACATGAGCGTAGCGTTCGGGTCGCCGTCGGCGAAGACGATCTTGCGGCGTCCACCATAGGCAAGCGGGCAGCGGGTGCAGTCGCCGATCTCATCCTGGATCAGCTTCATCGCGGCCGGGCGATCGGCGGCGGGAACCGTCGTCGTCGGCAAAGGAACCAGTTCATCAAAGGAATACAGCTTGGGAATGGGAGGCTCTCTCAGCTCCGGCGGCAGCATCTGCGCCGGTTGTGGCTCGCGGTCATCGATCTCCGGCGCAGTCACAGCCGTCACCGGGACCGGTGTTGGTACGGGAGCGGGAGGCACGGGCTGTTCGATAACCGCAGGGGTTTGTTGCGTCTGCGGCGCCGGCTCGCTCCAGCGATAGAACTCATGTACGCCAAGGTCGCGGAAGTACGCGACATAGGCCCGCAGCCGCGCGGCGGCCTCAGGCGTGTAACTCATACAACGATCTTAGAGCGTTTTCCCTGTTGCTGGGTATCCCGTGAGAGGCGTGCGCTCTAAAGCACAGACTCGATGTCGGGCTTCAACTCGGTTTTGGGAACGACAAACTTTACCTGCCCGGAGAGAATCTCGTCCTGGGCAACACGGCATGCCTTCATCGATTTGGACGCGATCAGAGGGGCTGCCCCCGACTGCAGTTGACGCGCACGCCGCGCCGCGCCCTTGACCAGGCTGTACTTGTTGACGAGCTTTGGATCCATTGCTTGCCTCCGTATGCAAGCAATGTAACCGCTCGCATCGGCGTCGCCAAGCATGAATTTACGTTGTGGATATTCGAGGTCGAATTCGGGAATGAAAGTACGAGATGCGAACTATTCCCTGACAAAACTGCGCAGAGCGTTCGTCAGCCGCTCCGACATCGTTGAGGTGCGGCACGACTGTGCCAGTTCACGCAGATAACGTCCTTCTTCCCCACGCTCGGTCATGACGACCGCCTTCAGCTCTGTCACAGCCTGGTCCAGCACGTCATTCACCACGGCGTACTTGTACTTCTCCATGAATTGCAATTCGTTCCGCGCCTCGGTGAGTCGCCGCTGAATCACCGTCTCGTCGCTCATGTTCTCGGCCAGCGACCGGTTGCGCAACCGCATCTCCAGCACCTGGGGACTTGGCGGCAGAATGAAGATGGAGACCGCGTCCGGCATCTTCTGCATCACCTGCATCGCTCCCTGCACGTCGATATCGAGCAGCAGGTCGTGATTGTGCTGCCGAGCCTGAGCCAGCGCCGAACGCGCCGTTCCGTAGTAGTTGCCGAAGACCTCGGCCCACTCCAGAAACTCATCGCGGGCGATCATCGCCTCAAAGTTCTCGCGCGTCGTGAAGTGATACGCCTCGCCATCCACCTC
>NZ_JBFRCY010000334.1:0-4783 GCF_052113305.1 Terriglobus sp. YAF25 | reverse complement strand
CTAGAGCATTTTCCCTGTAGCTGGGTATCCCGGAAGGGGTGTGCAGCGGCGTTTTCATTGCGGAAAACGCCCATAGATGCAGAGGCCCTACAGCCTACAGGGAAAAGGCTCTAGCGTTGCGAGGGAGGGGCACCGGGCTGGGACAAAGTTGTTAAAGCGGTCGCGCGGAGCGCGATACCCACCCTTTTGCTTCGCAAAGAATGGGGCAACGGTCGTCGTGGCTGGGATATTTCTCTGCCACACCGATGAAGCGGGTCCTTCGCGGTGCTCAGGATGACAAAGCAAAAGCGGTTCGAGCTTCGCTCGAATGCCCACATCTGCTTCGCAGATATGGGGCACCCAGCCCGGTACCCGACCGCTCTACCCGGATCTAGCCGCGGGTGCGGTAGGGCTGGGAGGTGAAGAGGATGGGTGCGTCTTCGCGGGTGGAGTCGAGGACGAAGATCTGGAAGGTTTCGGTGTTGGCGGAGACGCGGATTACGATGTGTCCCTGGCGGCTGCGGAAGTGCGGGGTGAACCGGTTGTTCAGGAGCCGGTTGGCGGGCAGGGATTCTGTAGCGTAGACGTCGTGCCTTGCTGCTCCTGGCCACTCGCCCAGCATGCGTTGGGCCTGGGCTGGACCGGGGTGGCCTACGTCCCATGCCTGGATGATGTAGGCCTGTGCGTCGAGGGCACGGACGAACTCGCCGCCGGTGGCGTCGAAGTAGCCGTGATGGTTGGCGGTGGCTACGTCAGTTCTGCCTGCAAGTCGTGCCACCGGTGATTCCAGATCGAGCCACGGTATGCGGCCGTCGTGGGTGTCGCAGTAGAGGTCTCCGCCGGTGTAGTAGCTGAACTTGCCGAAGGTCATGCGCAACGAGATGGAGTAGAAGTTCTCGTTGGGTTGTTCTTCTGCGCTCAGTGCGTCTGTCGGTATTACGCTGCGGGATGTCTCTCCCTGGCCCGTCCAGATGCGGCCGTTGGCGGAGAGGATACGGATCTCCGCGCCTTTGAGAACGATCTGGTGGCTGGAGCCGAGCTTCGCAGCTTCAACGCGCTTGTGGTTACGAACGCGCGATTGCAGATAGGCGAGATAGTTGGCCGCGAAGGGTGCGTCCAGTGGCTTGGCATCGCCGAAGTTGGGATAGGCGCGGTCGATGTGGGTCTCGATCGGGAGCAGCGCATCGACATCGCTTAGACCGGTGAGTTTGTAGCTACCGTCGGGAGAGGCTGGACAGTTTGCTTCGAGATCACCTACGTGATCGGGATGAATGTGGGTCGCCAGGGAGTAGTCGATGCGGCTGACGCTGTTGCGGCGGGCGTACTCAGCGATCCATTGTCCGGGGCGACGGGTGCCGTTGGGTCTGGGGGAAGAGGATGTCTCCAGAGAACTGGTGGAGGAGCCCGCGTCGATCAGGAAGGAACGTCCGTCCGGTCCGAGGATGAGGGTGCTGTTGCCTCTCCCAGTATCGATGTGATGGATGTCGAGTTCGCCTGGGCGCTTCGCGGGGAGCGTGGCCGAGCTCTGAGCAAAGGCAGATGGGGAGACGGCTGAGGCGGCAAGAAGACGGAGAACGGAGCGGCGAGTGAGCATAGATGTCGACAGAGTTGAGAGTAGCCCGGAAGTGTTCGCTCAGTGTGACAAAAACGAATCGAGCTTGCGCTCGAATTCCCACATCTGCTGCGCAGATATGGGGCACCCAGAGTATGGGCCGAGCCAAAAATGACAAAGCCCCGGCCGAAGCCGGGGCTTTGTTGTTCGTCTTTTTTTTAGAACCACAGCTTGGCTGCCACCTGAACCTGGCGCGGTCCAAAGAGAACCGAGCTGGTTGTGGTTGGCGTACCGAATGCGGTTGACGTGAACGGGGCGATGCACGAGTTGCTGTGTCCCGCACACGCTGCCGTTCCATTTTGCACAGCCGAGAATGCGCTGGTGCTCTGCCCAATGATGTGGCGACGGTTTGCCAGGTTGAAGACCTCTGCGAAGACTTCGAACTTGACGCTCTCGTGGATCGGGAACGAACGCGAGACGCGAGCGTCGACATTGCGGATACCCGGTCCGGGAAGATTGTTGCGGCGGTACTGCGGAGCACGACCACCCGTACTGGAAGCGAAGAGACTGACCACGCCGCCCGTCACACCACCGTCGATACCGCCGCCGGCGGAAGCCGACAGGAAGTTCGACATGAACTGCGTCAGCGGAAGACCGGTCTGCTCGGTCGCCGTTCCGGAGACCGTCCAGCCGTTTGCCGCGTAGCGCAAGATGGAGTTCGAGAGACCGAAGGTTGGAGCGTAGACGATGCTGCCGACAAAGCGTCCGCGCATATCCAGATCCGAACGTCCGTACTCATTCAGAGTTCCGGGGCTCTTCAGATTGTGCGGATCGGAGATCGCGTTGGTTCCGTTGAAGGTACCGTTCTGACCGGAGACCTGCGATCCGTCGATGGCCTTCGCCCAGGTGTAGTTGGCAAGCAGCTCAACACCGTGGCTGAAAGGCTTACGGACCGAGAAGGCTCCGGAGTGATACCAGGAGTTGATGCCGCTGAAGCCCACCAGGATGATGCCATCGTTCGGTGAAGGACGCGTACCCGAGTAGAACGGCACGGTGATCGTCGACTGGGTGGCACCCGCCGTGTTGACAATGTCCCAGGTCTTCGAAGAGGCCGACTGGGGCAGGTTGGCATCGATGAAGTACGGCAGACGCATGCCGCGGGTGCCGATATACGAGAGCGAGAGGCTAACGTTTCCCGGCAGACGCTGCTCGACTGCCAGATCGACAGAGTGGGTATAGGGATTGGTGAAGTTCGGGTCCTGGCCGCGGAACGAGAGCGGAATCGCTCCCGCGCCCGTGTTCTGTACGGTCGGGGTGACAGCACCGGCAAATGGGGCCGCCAAGGCCGGTCCCGGAGGCGTGAACAGAACACCCATGTTCTGCGGCGCACCTGCGGCCGATGGGGCCACCGTGTACTGCTGCTGGAAGACACCGTTCTCTACGCGGGTGCAATACAGGGTTGAACCGGAGGTCAGGCCATAGAACATACCGTAACCGCCTCGAACCACCATGCCGTCAACCGGTGACCACGCAAAACCGACACGCGGCTGCACCATCTTCATGTTGTTCTTAATCGTGTTGGTGTAGTAGTTGCCGAGAGGGCTGGGAACGCCGTTGTAGCTGTTGGTGTAGGGACGCGGAGGCGCAGGAATCAACTGCACGTCGTAACGAACGCCCACCGTCAGCGTGAAGTCGTTGCGGAGCTTCCAGGCATCTTCGGCGAAGCCGGCAATGTTCTTGTTCCAGAAGTCATCCGCACCTACATGGGTAATGGGATCGTTCACCTGGGTAAAGGTGGTGTAGTGACGTCCACCGTTCAGGCCATAGACGTCCTGTACCCATGCCTGGAACGAGAGCGGCGTAGTTGCCTGGGAGTAGCTGTAGATACCGCCGCCCTGGAACAGGTTCGAGAGCTGCTCGTGGATCAGGTTGATATCCGCGCCGAACTTCAGCGAATGCTTACCATGCACGGTTGAGAAGATATCGGCAAACTGCCAGCGATGCTCATCCGGGAATGCTCCGCGAGGCAGAGCATTCGGCATACCGTAGGCAAACAGACCGCTAATGGTCACGCTCGGTCCGGGGGCATTCGCTCCGGTCGTCTCAAGATCGCGCGACCACTGGAAACGCACCGTGTTCGCGGACTTGGAGGAGACGACGCTCTCCCAGTTGGCCACCAGGAAGCGCTCGTGGAAGTCCGCGCGTCCGTTGGTTGTCGCCGAGCTGTTATTGGCAGTAGCAGAGGTGGTGTAACCATTCGGCTGCTTGTAGTCCTGCCAGTTGAAGTTCACCGAAATGTGGTTCTTGCCGTTGAGCTGATAGTCAAGACGCGGGAAGAAGATATCCTGCGTGACGTTACGCGAAACAGCCGTCTGACCGCTGAGGATATATGCCTTGGCGGCATCGCACTGGGTCTGGCTGACCGGCGTTGGGCAGCTGTAGCCTGCCAGAGACGACGCAGAGATCGAGCTGGTGTAGAGCAGCGGATTCACCTTGCGGAAGCCGTCATAGGTGAAGAAGTAGAAGAGCTTGTCCTTGATGATGGGACCGCCCACCGAGCCACCGAACTGCTGCTGCTGACGAACCGTCGGCGTCAGCAGGAAGGGCTGATTGCTGCTGCGTCCAGTGAACTTCGCAAAGGGGTCAAGTGCGTTCAGAGTCGGATAGCGCAGGTAGTAGAACAGGTCGCCATGAATCAGGTTGGTACCGCTCTTGGTGATGGCGTTGACCTGTCCGCCGGCCGCCTGTCCGAACTCCGCGGAGTAACCGGAAGCGGAAGAGGCGAACTCCTTGATGGAGTCCTGCGAGAAGACATACGGAGAGCCGATTGCGCGGCCACGGGCTTCCGAGAAGAAGGCCTGCTGGTTGTTGGCGCCGTCGACCAGGTTCGTGTTGTACAGACCGGAGATACCGCGATAGGAGATCAGGCCGCTGTTACCGTCCGGCACCACGTTGGTGGTGAGCAGCACGAAGTTATCCCAGCGGCGACCGTTTACGGGCAGGTTCGAGACAAGCTGCTGATCTACTGTCTGCGAGATCTCAGTCTTTTCGCTATCAATCAGCGGAGAAACGTCGGAGACGGTAACGTCCTGGGCGACCGAGGCTGCGGGGAGCTTTTCATCTACGCTCAGAGTCTGACCTACCGTCAGAACAAGGTTCTTGCGCGTGACCTTACCGAAGTTGCCGGTGCCACCGGCCACAACTTCATAATGGCCAGGCTGCAGGAAGGTCGTGCTATAGGTCGTGCTATAG
>NZ_JBFRCY010000333.1:0-10648 GCF_052113305.1 Terriglobus sp. YAF25 | reverse complement strand
GCCTGGTTCCTTCTGCCCTGGGAAAGATGACGCAGCAACAGCAACCCATCATTGACGTGCATCTGCACGCCTACCCGGACGACCTGCCCATCCCCGCCGCGGTGAATCCCGCTACCGGCAAAGCCGTACAGCTCAAGGATGGAGCAGCTCATCGCGCCGCCTGCCTGGCAGAGATGAAGCGCCTGAATATCGTCAAGGCAGTCGTCAGCGGAGGAGACGGAGATCGTCTTGCCGCCGCGTATTCCTGGTGCAACGCGGAGCCGAACAAGATCATTGCCGGCGCCGGCGTGCGTGGCTCCGCCGATACTCCCCTGCCGGAGTTGAATGTACTCCGCAGTGCGTTCAAGGACGGCCGCCTGCGCGTACTGGGAGAGGTCACAACACAGTACGCGGGAATTACGCTCGACGACCCCAAGTACGCTGCCTATCTGGCACTGGCTGAAGAGCTGGATATCCCGGTAGCGCTACACACCGGCACCATGCCCCCGGGAATGTCGTTCGATCCATGCTGCCGCACTGCACGCGCGCGCCTGGGCGATCCCATTCTGGTGGAGGAGGCGCTCAACCGCTATCCCAAGCTTCGCCTGAACCTGATGCATGCCGGCTGGCCGTATCTCGACGACACCATCTCCACCTTGTTCCACTATCCGCAGGTCAATGCCGACCTGGGCGCCATCGACTGGCTGCTTCCACGCGCGGAGTTCTATCACTACCTGCAGGCGCTGATGCGGGCCGGCTTTGGCAAGCGGCTGATGTTCGGCACGGACCAGATGTACTGGCCGGAAGGCATCGCCATGGCAGTGGATGCAGTGCAGTCCGCTCCGTTCCTCAGCGCGGATGAGAAGCGTGACATCTTCTATAACAACGCTGCCAAGTTCTATCGGTTGAGTTGATGAGGTAGCGAGTACATGAAGGTCGCAAAGCAGGATCACACGATATCCTTCTGAGGTTCGTGCGCGTCAAACCGCCGAGGCCTCTGGAGTAACGAATGAATCGCTGCTATCTCGCTGCTGTCCTTCTGCTTGCCACAACAGCGTTCTCACAGATACGGGAGAACGCTGCCCGCTTCGTCACCTGGCAGCCGATGGACGTATCTTCCTTTGAAGACGGCTACAAGCGCCACCTTGCATGGCATCGTTCCGCGTCCGATCCGTGGACATGGTATGGCTGGACCATCATCTCCGGCGACCGCTATGGAGCCTTCATCGACGCCACCATGTTTCATCAGTGGACCGACTTCGACAACCCCGTCAAGCCGGCGGAAGATGCGGCCGATAACGCCATGAACGTTCTGCCGTATGGCCAGATTCGCTCTGTTGTCAGCTATGAGGTGATGTCGCCGCTGACTGTTTTCCGGCCGCAAGACATCGAATCGTACCCGCTGTTGAGCTTCTTCACGTTGCGCCTGCGCCCCGGAGCTGAAAGCGCCTTTGAGCACGCGGCCATCGGCGTGATGCGCGGCATCGGTGGGCCGCATGCCATCCTGCGGCCGGTTACTGGAGCGACTGATTATCTTCTGCTGCTGCCGGCACGCAACAGCATCGACCTGCCGGAGAACGCAGAGATCTTCCGCCGGCTGGTTGCAGCCATGCCGCAGGATGCGGTTGTTGACACACGCCTGGAGCTCGCACGGTTTCGGAGAGATATGAGCTACTGGCCGCAGTCGTAGGCTGGGTTTTGGGTGCACTCCCTAACCGTGTTCGACACGCGCCTTGATATCCGCATACGCCGCCTCGATCAGCCTGTTCAACACAGCGGTGTTCGCTTCCATGCCCGGCCTCAGCTTCACATGCCGCATGAACCTGCCCGTACCCTTCAATAGCCGCGCTGGATCTGGCAGCGCTGCGCCGTGAAAGAATCCGATGTTGACATGCGCGGCGAAGACATTGACGTAGCCAAAGGGAGCGTCACCCAGACACGCGACCGGGCAGCCGTCGTGCAGGAGCTCGCGCACTTCGTCCCCACACTGTCGCATCACCTCAAACCACTTCTGCGCGATGGCGCCTAGCTCTCCGCGATGTTTGTTCATCCATGCATCGATGGCAGCATCGCGTTCCACGGCGCCATCGAATCGCAGTATCTCCGCCTTCATCGGCGCTCCATTCGCTTATCCTTCAATCTATATAGCAGCAGTGAAGAGTTGAAGCTAAAGCCGTTCCCGTAAGCAAAAGCCTATTCGAGCTTCGCTCGAACGTCCCACATATGCTTCGCATATATGGGGCACCCGGTGTATGGCTATCTCGAACTTATCAACTCATCTTTTATTTGATGGATGCCAGGCCTTGGTATTCGAGCTGCGGATACCAATTGCCGCCGCGGCCTGCCGGGGTAAGGTCGAGGATGCTCCATAAAATATCGGCATCGGGAGCTCCGCGCGGGTCCTGACCGGGGTCGGCCATCTCGCCGCTCATCTCACCGCTCCAGAAGTGATGGATCGTGCCATTACGACTCGTGAAGACACTCATGCCGGGAACATCACCATCGTCGGCGCTGACATAGGTACGGGTGTAGTCGCCCCTGGTATCGGAGTAGAGCTGCAGATTCCTCCAGCCGCGATCGTCTTTGAACTCTAAAAGCCGTTCGATGGGCGAGCGTGCGGTGACGGCGAGAGCGACCCGTTCGCGAAGGTTCCTGGCCGTGCCGTCCCAGGTGGTGAGCATGGCGGTACACATCGGGCACGCCCGCTCGCGTTGCGGGCCGAACATCATGCTATAGACAACCAGAGTGTCTTTATCGCCGAAGAGCTGTGAGAAATGCACCTCGCCGTTTGGCCCCTGGAAGGTATAGTCTTCGGGGATCGCACCTCCGAGGGGCAGTGCACGGCGGAGCTCGGCAACGCGTTCGATATTGCGCCGAAGCTCAATCTCCTCTGCAAGGAGAGCATTGCGAGCCTGGCGGTATTCGGGGCTTTCGTTGGGAAAGTGCGCTTGGTTCTTTGCCGCAAGCGCCGTTGCGGGAGTGAGGCGAGGATCGTGGACCATCCGCTTCTCCTTGGGGTGAGGTCACGTGCCAGCACACATTCTAATCACCCTGCGCGTCGGTTTGTGCCGGACCCATCAGACCCGGCGAACGTGACTACAATGGAGGGAACTGTTTATGGCAAACGAAGACATCCGGAACACCACTCCCGACCCCACCGACACACCCGAAACCGCTGACGAGTCCACGGAATCCTTCGGCGCGCTTCTCTCGCAGTTTGAGAAGGAACATACCGGTCGATCGAAGTCAGAGCCCTCCCAGAAGGAAGGCATCGTGGTATCGATCTCGCCGGAGTCTGTGTTTCTGGATATCGGCTTCAAGGTCGAAGGCGTGCTGCCGCGCTCGGCCTTTGACAACAACGCTGATGGCGTCGCCGTGGGAGACCGCTTCCCGGTCTCGGTCAAAGGACGCAACGAAGAGGGCTACTACGCGCTCTCGCGTTTGAAGATCGATGAAGACGTCGTCGTGGACCGCCGCGTCATCCTGGAAGATCAGGCGCGCCAGCTTCAGCAGCAGCGATACTCCGAAGTACGCGAAGGAGAGATCGTCACCGGTCAGGTTCGCAGCCTTGCCAGCTACGGCGCGTTTGTCGATCTGGGCGGCGTGGATGGGCTGCTGCACGTCAGCGATATCGCCTGGCAGCGCATCGGCAGCCCCGAGGAGGTCCTTCAGGTCGGCCAGCAGGTGCAGGTCAAGGTTCTAAAGGTGGATGCCGACAGCAAGCGCATCTCGCTCGGCCTGAAGCAACTGCAGCCTGAGCCCTGGGATACAGCCGCGGAACGCTACCCCCTTGGCCAACGCGTCAGCGGCATCGTGAAGCGCATTGCCGATTTCGGCGCCTTTGTCGAAGTAGAGCCCGGCATCGAAGGCCTGATCCATATCTCCGAGATGTCGTGGGTCAATAAGGTGCGCAAGGTCAGCGATCTGCTGAAGCTGCATGACACGGTGGAGGCAGTCGTCCTCGGCATCAGTCCGGCGGAGCGCCGTCTCTCCCTTGGCTTGAAGCAGGCACTCGGTGATCCGTGGGCTGCTGTTCCGCAGAAGTATCCTGCCGGTTCCGTGATTGAAGGACCAGTCACGCGGCTGACGAAGTTCGGCGCCTTTGTGCAGCTGGCCGAAGGCGTGGAAGGTCTGGTGCACATCAGCGAGATCGATGCAGAGAAGCGCATCAACCATCCGCAGGATGTGCTGAAGGTAGGAGAGATCGTCAAAGCCCAGGTGCTTGCCGTCGATATGGAGAAGCGGCAGATCAAGCTGAGCATCAAGCAACTGATTCCTACTCACCTGGATGAGTTCTTCACCGAGCACACGGCCGGCGAGACGGTCTCGGGCCGCGTGATCCAGCAGAGCGGAGACCATGCCGTCGTCGAGCTTGGAGAAGGTATTCTCGCCGACTGCACTGTCTCTGCCAAAACTGAGGCTGCAACATCCAGCCCGACTGCTCCGGCACTCGACCTCTCGGCCTTGAGCTCCATGCTGAATGCGCGGTGGAAGGGCGATACAAAAACATCCGCCTCGCAGGCGCAGCCGTTTCAGGTAGGACAGGTGCGCAAGTTCACCATCGCAACGATGGACGCTGCCACGAAGAAGATCGCGCTGGAGCTGGTGAGTTAGCAATCACAGGAAACACGGAGGAAGGTTATGGCTCCAGATCGTCACGCGAAGGTAGAGTTGTTCCACAACCTGCACGTGCGGCCTGGAGCCTTCATCCTTCCGAATCCATGGGATGTTGGCACCGCGCGTCTGCTTAGTCGTCTTGGGTTTGAAGCGCTGGCGACCACCAGCATGGGTTACGCCTTTTCGGTTGGACAGAAAGACAACACGCTGAGCCGCGAACAGGCGATCTCTCATATCGCTTCCATTGCGGCCGCTACCAACCTGCCGGTCAATGCAGACCTGGAGAACGGATTCGGAGACGCCCCTGAGCAGGCTGCGGAGACTATCCGCCTGGCTGCCGACGCCGGTGTCGCTGGCGGCTCCATCGAAGATGCGACCGGAGATGCTGCGAATCCTATTTATGCACGCGAGCTCGCTACGGAGCGTGTGCGTGCAGCCGTAGAAGCAGCACGGAGCGTTCCGGGGGGATTCGTCCTTACTGCTCGCGCGGAGAATTATCTGCATGGTCGGCCTGACCTGGCCGATACCATCGCGCGACTGCAGGCGTATCAGGAGGCCGGTGCCGATGTGCTGTATGCCCCCGGCCTTCGCACCAAAGAGGACATCGCATCCGTGGTGTCGTCGGTCGATCGTCCGGTGAATGTGGTGATGGGTCTGCAAGGAGTACAACTCAGCCGCGAGGAGTTGGCTGCGCTTGGCGTAAAACGTATTAGCGTGGGCAGTTCGCTTTATCGCACAGCGCTCGGCGCGTTTCTGCGCGCGGCGCATGAGATGGCTGGGCCAGGAACCTTTACGTTTGCGGCGGATGCGGCGAATCCGAAAGAAGTAGCTGCGCTGCTGACGGGCGAAGAACTCAGATAAGCCACGCTCGAACTTTTTGTTTGTCATTTCGTAGCGACCATAGGGAGCGGAGAAATCTGCTTCTCTACCCATACCGTTCAGGGCGACAACTACTGACGGATTATAGGGCGGGCCTTCAGCCCTTTAACATCTTATGGGCATTGAAACCTGGGGCGTTGCCCCAGGCTGGTATGGAACGCGCCTTCAGCGCTTATCCTCCGGTGTACCGATATCCCGGCGGCCTGCTGGCTGAGTAAAGGGTCGCGGAGAAGTCCGCTTCTCGCCCATTCTCTCTACCGGGGTGCCCCGCCCTCGCAACGCCAGGGCGGGTAAGGAAAGCCACAGCTCTTACTTCTCCCCAAGTTTGCCTGGAGCAAGCTGCTGCCGGAGTTGCACAAAATCGCCCATTCGAGCTATGTGGTGAAAAGCCGTATCAGCCCGGAGCACGGCAAGCACAAGCTGCTCTCGCTGACCGCCGCCGGGAAACGCACCTTCAAGCGGATGAACGATGGCACCGAGTCGCAGATCGAGACGCTGCTCGCGCCGCTCAGCGCCGAAAACCGCAAGCGCCTGGCAAAGGGTATGCGGGAAGTTCAATCTCTCCTTCAGCCAAAGCCTGCATCGGCAGAGGACGTGCGGCTTCGTCCCCTGAAGGTGGGTGACCTGGGCTGGATCACGCATCGTCAGGCGGTTCTCTACACGCAGGAGTACGGCTGGGACTGGACCTACGAAGGCCTGGTGGCCCAGATCCTCGGTGAGTTCGCCGCAAACTTCGACGCAAAACGCGAGGATGCATGGATTGCGGAGCTGAACGATCAGGTTGTTGGCTCCGTGTTCCTGATGAAGACCGACGATCCACAAGTCGCGAAGCTGAGGCTGCTTTACGTCGACCCGGCTGCCAGAGGTCTGGGGGTCGGCTCACGCCTGGTACACGCCTGCATCGAACGCGCACGCGAACTGGGATATAGCAAACTCACACTCTGGACCAACGACATACTGGTCTCAGCCCGCAAGATCTATCAGGCCGCCGGCTTCACCCTGCAGGGAGAAAACCGCCACCACTCTTTCGGGAAGGATCTGGTCGGCCAGACCTGGACGCTCGATCTGAAGAAGTAGTCGGAGAACTTCCGGCTCAGGAAGATTGAAGACTGTGCATTCTCCGCTTGACACCCCTAAACATCTAGGCTTAACGTACTCCCCATACCTAGTTACTTAGGGGAGGCGGCGTGGCGAAGAACGACTTGCAGGGGACGCTGGATCTACTGGTCCTGAAGACGCTCTCACAGGTCAGAGAGATGCATGGCTACGGAATTGTGGCTCACATTCAACAGGCATCGGACGATCTGCTTCGCGTTGAGGAAGGGTCGCTGTACCCGGCGCTGCATCGGATGGAGCAACAGGGATGGATCGCCGCGGACTGGGCCATGACCGAAACAAACCGCAAGGCGAAGTACTACAAACTGACCGCTGCGGGGCGAAAGCGCCTACAGGAAGAAGAGAAGAACTTTGAGCATCTGGTGAAAGGCGTACGCGCCATTCTGCGCTACGCGTGAGGTGAAGCCATGTCGCTGCTTCTACGTATTGCGAATCTCTTCTCTCGATCGAAGGTGGATCGGGAGATTGATGCCGAACTTCGTTTCCATATCGACATGCGGATCGAGGAGAACGTGGCTCACGGCATGTCGGCGGAAGAGGCGCGGCGCGACGCCCTGCTGCGCTTCGGCAATCTGTCGAGCACGAAGGAGAATGTCACCGGCGCAGATGCTGCATTGACGCTCTACAGCGTCTGGTCGGATATACGGTACGCAGGCCGGCAGTTGCGGAAGAATCCCGGGTTCTCCTCGACGGCCATTCTTGTATTGGCGCTGGGCATGTGCGCCAGTGTCGCGATCTTTGCCTTTGTCGATGCAGTACTGATCCGGCCGCTGCCCTATCAAAGTCCGTCACGGCTAGTTGCGTTGTTTGAGAGCACATCGCTAGGACCTCGTTYTCATCTGTCGTATCTGGACTACCTGGACTGGAAGCGACAGAACAAGGTCTTCGATTCGCTGGACGCATACGACAATCGATTCTTTGCCTTGAGCACAGCGACAGGGACACAGCGGGTGCCAGGCGCTGCAGTAAGCTCCGGCTTCTTCCGCACGCTGGGCGTTGCCCCCATTCTTGGGCGCGATTTTCATGATGGCGAGGATACTCCGAGTGCTCCGCGCACCGTAATGCTGAGCTATGCGGCGTGGCAGAACCGCTACGGCAGTCGCGAGGATGTGGTGGGCCAGGCGGTCACCCTGGAAGGCGTTCCGTATGTCATCATCGGCGTTCTGCCGCGGCAGTTTCACTTCGCGCCTGCGGGACCGTCGGAGTTCTGGACATCGCTTCATGAGTCCTCTGACCCAAACAATCGCGGGGACCATGGATTGTGGGCGATTGCGCGCCTGAAAGACGGAACGACGCCGCAGACGGCCTCCGCCGACATGAGCTCGATCGCACAGCAACTGGCGAGACAGTATCCGGACTCCGATGGCGGGCGCGGTGCTACTGTCCTTCCGTTGTCCGAGCTGATCGTCGGCAATCTTCGCCCCATTCTTCTGCTGCTGTTGAGCGGAGCGGTATTGCTGCTGTTGATTGCCTGCGTGAATGTCTCCGGCCTGATACTAGTTCGTTCGGAGAACCGCCGGCATGAGATCGCGGTCCGCGGCGCGTTGGGCGCGTCGCGTATGAGGCTCATCCGCCATTTCGTCACGGAAGGAGTTTTGCTCGCCGCCGCAGGAAGTGTTTTGGGGGCCGCCGCTGCTTACGGTGCAATCCATCTCCTGTTGAGACTTGTGCCGGCGAACATGCTGGAGGGGATGCCTTACCTGCGTGGACTCGGGCTGAACCCACACGTCATCGGTTTCGCCGTAGCGACCGGCCTGGCGATGGCAATTCTGTTTTCTCTCACACCTGTACTTCGCCTGTCATTGATTGACCTGCGCGCCGGGTTGGTGGAGGGCGGCCGTGGCGGCGCCAGGACGGCATGGAAACATCTCGGAGCGAATCTCGTGGTATTGGAGCTATGTACCGCGATGGTGTTGCTGGTAGGAGCGGGATTGCTGGGCAAGAGCTTCTATCGATTGCTGCATGTCGATATCGGCCTGCAGCCGGATCACCTGGCGATGATAGGCCTGAGATCGCCGCACTTCCGCTATGCGAAACCCGAGCAGATAGTTGCCTTGACGCGGCGTGTGATGGAGGAGACAGGCAGGCTGCCCGGAGTGCAATCGGTAGCAGTAGCGCACCAGGCGCCCGTGGCGAATGTGGCTGGAGGCAATACAGCCTTCGAGATCATCGGCAGGCCGCAACATGGAACCGTCTACGAAGCCACCAATCGCCAGGTTGGCGAGGGTTACCTGGCCACCATCCAGGCGCGGCTGGTGCGGGGACGCTACTTCACCGGGACGGAGGATGCTTCGAAGCCTCGCGTGATGATCGTCAATCAGACCTTCGCACAAAAGTATTTTCCCGGGGAAGATGCGATCGGCAAGCATATTCGATACGACGCATCGTCTCCCGTGATCGAGATCGTCGGCATTGTGGACGACATCAAGGAAGGACCGCTCGATGCTGAGGTTCAGCCGGTACTCTATACCCCGTTCAACCAGGAACCTGACAACGCCCTCTGCCTCGTCGTCAGGACAGTTCATGCGCCGCAGGAGTTATTGAAGTCACTGGAAGGAACGGTGCGCGGGATCGATTCCGACATTCTGACCTATAACGCTGAGACGGCGGAAGACCGCATCCATAACCTGCAGTCGACCTATCTTCATCGCTCCTCCGCATGGCTTGTAGGCGGATTCGCGGCGATGGCGCTATTGCTGGGCATCGTCGGTCTGTACGGCGTGATCGCCTACTCGGTAAGCCAGCGAACCCGCGAGATAGGAGTGCGTATGGCGCTGGGCGCGCAACGCAACTCCGTCTACCGGTTGATTCTGAAGGAGGCAGGCAGGGTGATGGCCCTCGGCATTCTGAGTGGAGCAGTCTGCTCGGTGGCCACAGCGTGGATGATGCGAAAGCTGCTGTTCGCTACAGCGCCGTGGGATGCGGGCACGCTCGCCGCTGTGGCGGTGATGCTTGCAGCTTCAGCACTGCTCGCCAGTTATATCCCGGCACGACGGGCTGCTTCGGTCGATCCGGTCGAGGCACTGCGCTCTGAATAGCTCCTGGATGTGAAACCGTCAGATTGACGGCCATCGTCCGGCGGAGCTGTAGAATTCTCTTCGATGAAGCGGACCCTCGCCATTGCCGGCTCAGCAATCTTCCTGGTCATTGCGCCGGGAACGGTTGCGGGCTACATCCCCTGGTGGATCTGCCGGTGGCATATGCAGGAGCCACTGGCCGGATTCTTTGCGTTTCGAATTCTCGGAGTGTTGCTGATGGTCGCAGGGCTCCCTGTCCTGCTGGATTCCTTCGCACGCTTCGCGATGCAGGGCTTCGGCACGCCTGCGCCGATCTTTCCAACACGCCAGCTCGTCGTCAGCGGTCTCTATCGGTATGTGCGAAATCCTATGTATGTAGCGGTCGCGTCGTTGATTCTGGGCCAAGGGTTGTTCTTTGGCAATCTCCGCGTTCTTGAATACGGCATTGCAATCTGGGCGGCATTCCATCTCTTTGTTCTCGTCTACGAAGAGCCCACCTTAAGAAACACCTACGGCTCTGCGTACGACGTCTTCTGTGCCAATGTCCACAGATGGATTCCACGTTTACGCCCCTGGAAGCAGAGCAACCGGAACGACGGTTGATTCTTTGCCTGTGAAGCTCAAGGTAGTTTGCTGGTTAGCAGGTTAAACTCCACACTTGGTCCTATCGGTATAGGAGTCACCACCCCAGATCCAGGATTCGAATTGAAGTCGATCCGGTAAATCGTCCCTCCGCTAGGCTCCGTTTTGTTCGGGTCGCCGCCCGGTGTGGGATGAATATTTCCATCCTTATCCACGGTCCAATCTGGGGTCTTTGCAAACCTCAGGTGATTAGGGTTCAGGGTGAGGCTCCCGGTCACGATGTCTCCCGTCCCAAAGGTGTATACATCGGCGGTCCAGTATTCCGGCGGATTCGACGGAGGGTAAACCTTCTCAGTGATGCAGCCCTGACCGACTGCATTCTGCATATTAGCGGCTTGAGCTGAGTATTTCGGCGAAACCTTCGCGTTCGGTTCCCGGTTCCCTGCACTCTCACACGA